>CBCSVJ010000293.1:0-2102 GCA_965143545.1 uncultured Haemophilus sp.
ACCGTACGACGGCAACGATCATTAATGATTTAATCGCTGCGGGTTTTCAAATTGAACAAATGGCTGAACCAATGTTAGCCGAGCAGCCACAATGGCATGATGAATTTAAAGATTTGCGGCATCGTCCCCCTTTATTGTTTATTAAAGCAAGAAAAGTAATAAATTTGACAAAATAAACTGGTTTTTGACCGCACTTTATGGTATAAATCGCACCGCTGTTTTTGGGTTTCAAAAGCAGCGTTTTTAATTATTAACAACACACACATATCATTAAGGCTTAATCGGGGTGCCAAACGGTCGATTAGCTGATATGTGGAGGCTCAACCCCAACAAAAGGAAAATATTATGGCACAAGTTTCAATGCGCGATATGATCAACGCGGGCGTACACTTTGGACACCAAACTCGTTACTGGAATCCACAAATGAAACCTTTCATTTTTGGTGCTCGTAACGGTGTTCATATCATCAACTTAGAAAAAACTTTACCTTTATTCAACGAAGCTTTAGCGGAATTAACCCGTATTGCTAGCAACAACGGTAAAGTATTATTCGTTGGTACTAAACGCGCGGCTCAAGAAGCAGTACAAGCTGCAGCATTAGACTGTCAACAATATTATGTAAACCACCGTTGGTTAGGTGGTATGTTGACTAACTGGAAAACCGTTCGTCAATCAATTAAACGTTTAAAAGATTTAGAAACTCAATCTCAAGACGGTACTTTTGACAAATTAACCAAAAAAGAAGCGTTAATGCGTACCCGTGAGATGGAAAAACTTGAATTAAGCCTTGGCGGTATCAAAGATATGGGCGGCTTACCAGATGCGTTATTCGTTATCGGTGCAGACCACGAACATATCGCTGTTAAAGAAGCAAACAACCTAGGTATTCCTGTGTTTGCTATCGTTGATACTAACTCAACTCCAGCTGGCGTAGATTTCGTTATCCCTGGTAACGATGATGCGACTCGTGCTATCCAACTTTACGTTTCTGCAGCTGCAGCAGCGGTTAAAGAAGGTCGTGGTAACGAAGCTCAAGTTGCTGAAGAATTAGCAGCTGACGCAGAATAATTTAAGTTTTGCAATAAGGCGAAGCCCTTAATAATCAAACGATTAATTGGCATAGGGGCTAAAATTTAGCCCCTATATTTTTATCTAAAAGTGCGGTTAAAATGAATCGTACTTTCGACAGAGGATTTTTAAAATGGCTGAAATCACAGCATCATTAGTAAAAGAACTTCGTGAACGTACCGGTGCCGGTATGATGGAATGTAAAAAAGCATTAGTTGAAGCAAACGGTGATATCGAGTTAGCAATCGACAATATGCGTAAATCTGGTCAAGCTAAAGCAGCTAAAAAAGCAGGCCGTGTTGCAGCTGAAGGTGTTATCCTTGCTCGTGTAGAAAATGGTTTCGGTGTATTAGTTGAAATGAACTGTGAAACTGACTTCGTAGCAAAAGATGCTGGCTTCTTAGGTTTAGCAAACGAAGTAGCTGATTTCGCAGCAGCACACAAAGGTACCACTATCGAAGCGTTACAAGCACAATTTGAAGAAAAACGTGCTGCATTAGTGGCTAAAATCGGTGAGAACATGAACATCCGTCGTGTTGCTTACTTAGAGGGTCAAGTTATTGCTCAATACTTACACGGTGCGAAAATCGGTGTGTTAGTTGCGGGTGAAGGTTCTGCTGATGAACTTAAAAAAGTGGCAATGCACGTAGCGGCATCTAAACCAGAATTCGTGAACCCAGAAGATGTACCTGCAGAAGTGGTTGAACACGAGCGTCAAATCCAAATTGATATCGCAGTTAACTCTGGTAAACCAAAAGAAATCGCAGAAAAAATGGTTGAAGGCCGTATGAAGAAATTCACTGGTGAAGTTTCATTAACAGGTCAACCATTCGTCATGGATCCTTCAGTATCTGTAGGCGACTTCTTAAAATCAGTAAATACTTCAGTGTCTAACTTCATCCGTTTAGAAGTAGGTGAAGGTATTGAGAAAAAAGAAGAAGATTTCGCAGCTGAAGTTGCAAAAATCACTGGCGGTAACGCTTAATTTTCTCCATTGAGATATTATAAAAAAGCCGATATTCAATATCGGCTTT
>CBCSVJ010000294.1:0-2098 GCA_965143545.1 uncultured Haemophilus sp.
AACCAGTGACCCCCTCCTTGTAAGGGAGGTGCTCTCCCAACTGAGCTAATCGCCCTTAATGTTGTGGATTGGCATTATAAGTATAATGAGATTTCAGTCAATATATTTTTATGAAAAAGCGTCTAGTTGTTGCAAAAATAGGCATAAAATCAGATTTTTTATTTAGAAGTCACGCAAGTCGTAGTAAAATAAAGGTAATTTTTGTAAATGAATAGGTTATTAAGAAAATGAAAATTGATCCTCCTTTTGAATTAGATCCGAATGTCAAAGTACGTACGCGTTTTGCCCCAAGCCCGACAGGTTATTTGCACGTAGGCGGCGCACGTACAGCCCTTTATTCTTGGTTATTTGCAAAACATAACAATGGTGAGTTTGTATTACGTATTGAAGATACTGATTTAGAGCGTTCTACACCGGAAGCAACAGCGGCAATCATTGAAGGAATGGAGTGGTTAAACCTTGCTTGGGAACATGGTCCTTATTATCAAACCAAACGCTTTGATCGTTACAATCAAGTGATTGATGAAATGATTGAGCAAGGCTTAGCTTATCGTTGTTATTGCTCTAAAGAACGCTTAGAAGAATTACGCCATACACAAGAGCAAAACAAAGAAAAACCACGTTATGACCGTCATTGTTTACATGATCACAATCATGCAGCCGATGAGCCACACGTAGTACGTTTTAAAAACCCAACAGAAGGTTCAGTCGTGTTTGATGATGCGGTGCGTGGTCGTATTGAAATCAGCAACAGCGAATTAGATGATTTAATTATTCGTCGTACCGACGGTTCACCAACCTACAACTTCTGTGTGGTGGTAGATGACTGGGATATGGGTATTACTCACGTTGTACGTGGTGAAGACCACATTAATAACACCCCACGTCAAATTAATATCTTAAAAGCGTTAGGCGCACCAATTCCAGTATATGCGCACGTTTCAATGATTAACGGTGATGATGGCCAAAAACTTTCAAAACGTCATGGTGCGGTAAGTGTGATGCAATATCGTGATGACGGTTATTTACCAGAAGCCTTAATCAACTATCTTGTTCGTTTAGGTTGGGGTCATGGTGACCAAGAGATCTTTACACGTGAAGAAATGATTAAATTCTTCGAATTAGATCACGTGAGTAAATCTGCAAGTGCATTTAACACAGAAAAATTATTGTGGTTAAATCATCATTACATTCGTGAATTACCACCTGAATATGTGGCCAAACACCTTGCATGGCACTATAAAGATCAAGGTATTGATACATCAAATGGCCCTGCATTAACTGAAATCGTGACGATGCTTGCAGAACGTTGTAAAACCTTAAAAGAAATGGCATCAGCAAGCCGTTATTTCTTCGAAGAGTTTGAAAGTTTTGATGAAGCGGCAGTGAAGAAACACTTTAAAGCAGCAGCGATTGAACCACTTGAAAAAGTAAAAGAAAAATTGACCGCACTTTCTAGCTGGGATTTACATTCTACGCATGAAGCGATTGAACAAACCGCGGCTGAATTAGAAGTGGGTATGGGTAAGGTCGGGATGCCATTACGCGTAGCAGTAACAGGCTCAGGCCAATCACCTTCTATGGATGTGACATTAGTGGGTATCGGCCGTGAACGTGTGTTAGCGCGCATCCAACGTGCCATTGATTTTATTAAATCTCAAAACGCTTAATATTTAGGCTGATAAGCAGGATTTGATTATTTCAATATTGACAGTTTATCAGCCGAAATTTATCATAGCTTGCGTTATTTGGGGATATAGCTCAGTTGGGAGAGCGCTTGAATGGCATTCAAGAGGTCGTCGGTTCGATCCCGATTATCTCCACCAAATTTAAAACCTTGAAACTTAAAGTGAGTTTCAAGGTTTTTTCTTTATAACGAATCTACATTTCTTTTAGATAATTCAAGCCTAATCCATTCATTTGTCGCATAATCCAACTTTGTTTTTTACGAACTAACGCACTAGGCTTATTCACTTTATAGATGATAGGGTTTGGTAAAACCGCTGCGAGTAATGCCGCTTCTGATTGAGTTAAATTCTTCGCTGATTTTTTGAAGTAATAGCGACTAGCCGCTTCTACACCAAAGATGCCATTACCA
>CBCSVJ010000295.1:0-2079 GCA_965143545.1 uncultured Haemophilus sp.
TTACACCCTTTAGTAATCATTATTTCAGTGCTGATTTTTGGCGGATTATGGGGATTCTGGGGCGTATTCTTCGCGATTCCATTGGCAACGCTCGTCAAAGCTGTGATAAATGCATTGCCGGATTAGAGATGATTAAGGTAATAAAAGAAAGCTGACGAAAGTCAGCTTTTTTGTTCTTTTAATTTTTGGATATCCAGAATTTCGACACAATCTATTGTCCCTGCTTTAATACGCCATTTAATATTAAATTCGTACAGACTAATGCCGTAAATGCGATCGGTTTCTTTGCCTTGCTGATAAGCCGGGCGGGGATCTTGAGCGATCACTTCCGTAATGAATCTTGCTAAGTGCGGTCGATTTTTATGATATTTTTCCACCGCACTTTGGGCGATTTCTGTAAATGCTACGTTTAATTTTGCAGGTGGTTTTTCTTGTGCAAAACTTGATTTTGCCTCAGGTTCGCTATCAGCATAGGTAATATAAGGTTTAATATCAAAAATAGGTGTGCCATCGACCAGATCCACGGATCCCAAATGTAGAAAAACACGACCATGAATACATTCTACTTGGCGTAATTCTACTTTGGATAAGCCTAGCGGATTTGGACGATGTGTAGCGCGAGAAGCAAATACGCCGACACGTTGATTGCCGCCTAAACGAGGGGGGCGAACGGTGGATTGCCATTTTCCATGGGGTACTTTGTCGAATTGGAAAATAAGCCAAAGATGGCTAAATTGCTCTAAGCCTCGCACTGCCTCTGGCGAATTATACGGGGGAAGCAATTCCACAATACCAATGCCATCCTGTACTAAATCTGGCTGACGAGGTACCGAGAATTTTTCTTTATAAGGTGTGTGAATCACCGCAATCGGGTGAAGAGTTAGTGTTAAATCATTCATAAAAAGGCAATTTCCGTGTAGAATACGCCCTTTATTGTAATCAAAAGTGCGGTCAAAAAAAATGACAAATCATAAATTGAAAATGTGGTGGGAAACCGCTCGCCCAAAAACCTTGCCTTTGGCGTTAGCTTCTATTTTTACTGGTTCGGCATTGGCATATTGGGCAGATAAAGAAAGTTTTAATCTCACCGTGATGTTACTTTGCTTGCTTACCACTATTTTATTGCAAGTACTTTCCAACTTTGCTAACGATTACGGCGATCATCAAAAAGGGTCAGATACCGAAGAACGTATTGGGCCTTTACGCGGCATTCAGCAAGGTGCAATTTCTGCGAATGAGCTTAAATGGGGCTTAATTTTAATGGCAGTGGGTTCATTTTTTTCAGGCGCATTCTTAATTGGTATCGCATATCAAAGTCTCACTGATTTATTGGCCTTTGCTAGTTTGGGTATTCTTGCCATTATTGCTGCCATTACTTATACCGTAGGCGCTAAACCTTATGGTTATTTAGGTTTAGGCGATCTTTCCGTTTTGCTCTTTTTTGGACTATTAGGTGTAGGGGGAACTTACTATCTACAAACTCACAGCATTGATAGCTTAATTATTTTACCTGCGTTAGGCTCAGGTTTATTAGCAACAGCCGTTTTAAATATCAATAATTTACGTGATATTGAGCAAGATGCGAAAGTAGGGAAAAATACCTTGGTGGTACGTATTGGACCGAAGAAGGGACGTATTTATCACTGTGTTTTATTAAGCGTTGCCGCTTTATGTTATGTGTTATTTGCGGCCTCAACAGCATTTAGCCCTTGGCATTTCTTATTTTTATTGGCATTTCCATTGTTATTAAAACACGCATTATTTGTTTATCGCAGCAAAGAGCCCGCAGTGTTGCGTCCGATGTTGGCTCAGATGTCTATGATTTCTTTATTTATCAATATCTTGTTTAGTTTAGGCTTGCTTATCGGCTAAATCGGCTTATACTAGAGAAAAAATTTTAATGACAAGGGGTACATTATGTATATCGATACTTCAGAACTTTGTGATATTTATGCTGATCAAGTGGATGTGGTTGAGCCAATTTTTTCTAGCTTTGGTGGCGTCAGCAATTTCTACGGCAAAGTGACGACAGTAAAATGTTTTGAAAATAATGGATTAATTGCCGAGATCCTTGAAGAA
>CBCSVJ010000296.1:0-2057 GCA_965143545.1 uncultured Haemophilus sp.
AAAAAAATAAAAGTGCGGTTAAATTTAACCGCACTTAGGATATGTTATTCAGCAGGGTACCAATGCAAATTTTCAAAAGATATCTGACATGTTTCGCCTTATTTTGGGCCTGAATCTCGTCGTCCAATTTGAACACGGATATCTTGATCTCCAACTTGGATATTGTAATCCGTTACTTCACCAAGATAAGAGCGACGTTTTACGACACCAGGGATTCCACCTTGTTGAACAAATTCAATGTCAGATGGACGGCTTGCTAATATGGCTTTACCTTGTGAAAGTAAGTCATTATTTGGCATTTCTGGAAGATTGAAAATACCATCAACTTTATCAATATGAATGCCTTGTGATGACAGGTTTACATTTAATTGATTTGATAATCCGATAAAATTGAAGACAAACTTGTTAGCTGGGTTGTTATAAATATTTAATGGGGTATCAATTTGTTGTACCGCCCCTTTCTTCATGACCATAATACGATCTGAAAGTGCCATCGCTTCAGATTGGTCATGAGTTACATAAATAATTGAGAACCCAAATTTTTTCTGTAATGCCTTAATTTCAAAACGCATTTCTTCGCGAAGATGGGGATCTAAGCTTGATAATGGTTCGTCTAGTAACATAACATCAGGGTTAATTGCTAATGCTCTAGCAAGTGCCACACGTTGTTTTCCGCCGCCAGATAAATCGTCAGGGCTTTTCTTAGCAACACTAAGTAAATTAGTGTGTCTTAACGCATCGGTTGTTCGTTTTTCAATTTCTTGGGCTGAAATATTTTTGAGTTTTAACGGAAAGGCAACGTTATCATATACCGTCATATGTGGCCATACCGCAAAGGCCTGAAATACCATACCGAAATTGCGTTTCTCTGGCGGGAGATAGAAATTGTTTTTCTTCGATGACAGTAATTTATCACCGACTTTAATTTCCCCTCCGTCTAAGTCTTCAAAGCCAGCGATCATTCTTAGGGTTGTTGTTTTTCCACAACCCGATGGCCCTAGCATAGAGAAACATTCGCCTTTTTCGATAGAAAGGTTAAGATCTTCAATGGCAATAACATCACCAAATTTTTTCATGACATGATTTAATTGAATATAGCTCATCTTTTACTCCTAACCTTCTATTTTTGAGTTTTCTTTTCAGCATAACGTTTAATAACAGTTTGGCCTAACACAATGATTATTAGGGCAATACCCGCTAATGCTGCAGAATAAACCGTTTCACCGTCTTCATTTAGAGTATAAATTGCGACACCAATGGTTCGTGTAGAAGGACCATATAACATAACAGAAACAGTCAATTCACGTAGAGCCGGAAGGAAAATCAGGAAGAAAGCGGCAATCATCCCTGGTCTTACGAGTGGGATAACAATATCTTTTAAGGATTGCCACATACTTGCTCCACATGCTCGAGAAGCTTCAACTAATGAATCATGCACTTGTTCAAGTGCTGCAGAGTTGGCTTTGAGTGAGAAAGCCATATAACGAGCGATATAGGCAATTAAAATAATCCAAACTGTGTTGTAGAGATTGATGCCAAATTTACCACTCCAGGCAAGGATCACCCCAAGAGCAATTACAGAGCCAGGTACGGAGAATGGCAACATCCCTAAGAACTCAAGAATGCCTTTTCCGCGAACACGCATTTTAACGATAACATAAGAAATCATTACCCCTGCAAACATGGTAATCAATGCTGCAGCAAGACCGAGAGTCACGCTATTGCGAATTGCATCTTTTGTTAACTGCCATTCAAATAAGATGAATTTATAGTTATCTAGTGTGAGATTTTCCCATGTAATTGGTAATCCATAGGTTTTTAATCCGCCAACAAGGAAAATCGTGACTGTAGGCAATACGATTGTAAAGGCGATGTAGAGTAAGCAAATAACAAGCAACGGTTTTCTTAAACCACGAAGTTTTACTTCGATAGGTCTAAAGCTTTTACCGGCAATAATTTGGAATCGACCTTTATTTAAGATTTTGTTTTGTAACCAAATAATCAGTGCCGCAGTGAATACTAAAACAGTTGCAAGTACAGTACCGGTACGAATGGCT
>CBCSVJ010000297.1:0-2053 GCA_965143545.1 uncultured Haemophilus sp.
CAGGTCGATTACTTCGCAACCATATGCGCCAAAAGATCTTAGACAAAATCCATCAAGTTGGTCCCGCAACCATCAATAACAAACCCGCCGGAAGCTGGGCAAGTATCATGCTTGAACAAGTGGAAAATCTGCATAACTTCTATGCGCGTTTCTTACCACAACAAAGTTTGTCTGCCATTGTACCAATGGTGATTTTAATTGCTGTATTCCCACTCAACTGGGCTGCAGGACTGATTTTGATGGTAACCGCACCACTTGTGCCAATTTTTATGATTCTAGTAGGGATTGCAGCAGCAGATAGTAGCCAAAAAAATATGGCAACCCTTTCTCGCTTAAGTGCACAATTCTTGGATCGCTTACGCGGTTTAGAAACCTTGCGTCTTTTCAACCGCACTTCAGAACAAACACAACATATTGAAAACACAACGGAAGACTTCCGTGAAACGACCATGGCCGTACTTAAAATGGCGTTTCTCTCTTCCGCTGTGTTAGAGTTTTTCACCTCAATTTCCATTGCTTTAATGGCGGTGTATTTTGGTTTTAGCTATTTAGGCCAAGTCGAATTTGGTACTTATGGTACCACGCTGACCTTATTTACCGGCTTTTTCTGCTTAATTCTAGCACCAGAGTTTTATCAACCATTGCGTGATCTCGGGACTTACTATCACGATCGTGCAGCAGGCATTGGTGCTGCTGATGCCATTGTCGATTTCTTAGAGGCAGATTATTTAATTGCACATCAAAGCAATGAACAAATTCCAGCACAAAGTGCGGTCGAAATTCAGGCTGAAAATTTAGTGGCACTTTCTCCACAAGGTCAACCATTAACTAAGCCACTTTCATTCCATATTCCGAAAGAAAGCCATATTGCCCTTGTGGGCCAAAGTGGTGCGGGAAAAACCTCTTTAATCAATGTATTACTCGGTTTCTTGCCTTATGAAGGCAGCTTAAAAATTAACGGTGTTGAACTGAATCAAAGCCGTTTAAGCGACTGGCGCAAACAAATTGCTTGGGTCGGACAAAACCCATTACTACTACAAGGTAGCATCAAAGAAAATCTACTTTTAGGCGATATTCAAGCAACTGATGAGCAAATTGAGCAAGCCTTGATTTCTGCTCAAGCGAAAGAGTTTACCGATAAATTAGGTTTGGATAGCGAAGTTAAAGATGGTGGCATTGGTGTATCTGTAGGCCAAGCTCAACGCTTAGCGATCGCTCGCGCTTTACTACGCAAAGGCAATTTATTATTACTCGATGAGCCAACGGCTAGCCTTGATGCTCAGTCTGAAAATCTGGTACTTGCTGCCCTTGCAGAAATGAGCCATAACCAAACGACCTTAATGATCACACACCGTATTGAAGATCTAAAACAATGTGACAATATTTTTGTGATGCAAGAAGGTGAAATTGTTCAACAAGGGCATTTCAACCAATTAAAAGATCAAGGCTTCTTTGCCGAATTATTGGCTCAACGAAAAGAGGATATTCAATAATGCGTGCTTTACTTCCCTTTTTACGTTTATTTAAATTTGCCAAGTTGCCTTTATTTTTAGGCTTGGTTTTAATGATCACAGGCCTAGCATCCAGTATTGGCTTGCTGACCACATCGGGTTGGTTTTTAGCGGCAACGGCCATTGCGGGTCTTGGCACGTTATTTAATTTCTTCTATCCTTCTGCCTCTGTGCGTGGGCTTGCTATTAGCCGCACCCTTTTCCGCTATTTTGAAAAGTTGGTCACACATGATGCGACTTTCCGCATTTTGGCTAAATTACGGGTACAAGTTTTTGAGAAGATTATTCCATTAAGCCCTGCGGTGTTAAATCGTTACCGTAACAGCGATTTATTAAACCGCTTAGTGTCAGATGTGGATACCCTCGATAGCCTTTACCTTCGCTTAATTGCGCCATTTATTACGGCTATTTTTGTGATTCTAGCTATGTGTATTGGCCTAAGTTTTGTCAATGCACCTTTAGCCTTAGGTTTAGGCATTAGCCTACTTTTATTGGTATTGGTTATTCCAACCATTTTCTATCAACTTGGTAAAAAATTTGGT
>CBCSVJ010000298.1:0-2050 GCA_965143545.1 uncultured Haemophilus sp.
AATAATTCATTAAATCAGTATAGATTAGATAAAAATAAAGCCCATCAACACGATGGGCTTAAATTCTTTTGGCTACAAATTTAGGATTCGTAAAAGGAGACAAACGAAAGCTAAACCAAAAGAGAAATTTGGCTCCTCCTGCGGGACTCGAACCTGCGACATATGGATTAACAGTCCACCGTTCTACCGACTGAACTAAGGAGGAATAAATTTGGTATCACAAAGAATAGGCGCGCATTTTAATGAGCGACCTATCGCTTGTCAATACTCAAAATGAAAAAAATTACAAAAAAATTTACCGTTTTTGCTATCCACAAAGCCTGTGGATAACTTTGTGGATTGTTTTTGTTTAAAATGGTCAACCACTGGTGCAGACTGGCTTTGTCTCAAATTGTTCATCTATTAGCCATTCGTTAATATTTATTTAAATATCAATATGTTATATAAAGTCCAGCAAAAAAAATAAAATATTTTTCAATTTTGAAGTGTTTAAGACTTGACACGCCTAAGTGTGTGTAAAACTTGGATTTTTATCGCTCAATTTGGAGTAATAAATGTGTTAAAATAGCCACACTTCCAAAACAGTAAAAAAATTGACCGCACTTATGGCAGAGAAAATTAATACTAAGCCTTTTATTCTTCATTCCGATTTTAAACCTTCCGGTGATCAACCCCAAGCAATCGAAAAATTAGTCGAAAATTTAGAGGATGGTTTGGCGCATCAAACCCTTCTCGGGGTAACGGGATCGGGTAAAACATTTACCATTGCAAATGTCATAGCGACATTAAATCGTCCAGCAATGTTACTCGCCCCAAATAAAACGCTTGCTGCTCAGCTTTATGCGGAAATGAAAGCGTTCTTTCCTGAAAACGCGGTGGAATATTTCGTCTCATACTATGATTATTATCAGCCGGAAGCTTATGTACCGAGTAGTGATACGTTTATTGAAAAAGATGCTTCTATTAATGATCAGATTGAACAGATGCGTCTTTCGGCTACCAAGTCGTTCTTAGAGCGTCGAGATACTATCGTAGTCGCATCTGTTTCGGCAATTTATGGTTTGGGAGACCCTGATAGCTATTTGCAAATGATGTTGCATTTACAACAAGGGGCAATTATCGATCAACGTCAGATTTTAGCGAAGTTAGCAGAGTTGCAATATACAAGAAATGATCAAGCCTTTCAGCGTGGTACATTCCGTGTGCGCGGCGAAGTGATTGATATTTTCCCCGCGGAATCGGACGATCGTGCGGTAAGAATTGAATTATTTGATGATGAAATTGAACGCTTAAGTTTATTTGATCCTTTAACTGGCACAAATTTCGGTGCAGTGCCACGTTTTACGGTGTATCCGAAAACCCACTATGTAACACCAAGAGAGCGTATTTTAGATGCCATTGAAAAAATCAAAGCGGAGCTTGTGCAACGCCGTGAATATTTCATCAAAGAGCATAAATTGTTGGAAGAGCAGCGTATTACCCAACGTACACAATTTGATATTGAGATGATGAACGAGCTCGGCTATTGCTCAGGCATCGAAAACTATTCACGCTATCTTTCTGGCAGAAATGAAGGCGAACCGCCTCCGACATTATTTGATTATATGCCGTCTGATGCGATTTTGATTATTGATGAATCACACGTGACAGTACCGCAAATTGGTGGGATGTATCGTGGAGACCGTTCTCGTAAAGAAACCTTGGTGGAATATGGTTTCCGTTTGCCTTCTGCATTGGATAACCGTCCATTACGCTTTGAAGAGTTTGAACGTTTGGCGCCACAGACGATTTACGTTTCAGCGACACCAGGCCCTTATGAGTTGGAAAAATCAGGCACTGAAATTGTCGATCAGGTGGTACGTCCAACGGGCTTACTTGATCCACAAATTGAAATTCGTCCAGTATCTATTCAAGTGGATGATTTACTGTCTGAAGCGCGTCAAAGAGCGGACAAAAATGAGCGTGTTTTAGTGACAACGCTGACGAAGAAAATGGCGGAAGATTTAACGGATTACTTAGACGAACACGGCATTCGTGTGCGTTATTTGCA
>CBCSVJ010000299.1:0-2046 GCA_965143545.1 uncultured Haemophilus sp.
GAAGCAAAAGGAAGAAATCGCCGAAGTGCGGTTAAAAAACAAGATATTTTTGACCGCCCTTTGAAACCCTTAACTCCGACAGGAGACTATTTGTGAAAGACTTAGTTAAGTTTTTAAAAGCACAATCAAAAACCAGTGAAGATTTTGATGTGATTAAAATTGGGTTAGCTTCTCCAGACATGATCCGTTCTTGGTCATTTGGTGAAGTTAAAAAACCTGAAACAATCAACTATCGTACGTTCAAACCTGAGCGTGACGGTCTTTTCTGTGCACGTATTTTCGGGCCAGTAAAAGATTACGAATGTTTATGCGGAAAATATAAACGCTTAAAACACCGTGGTGTGATTTGTGAAAAATGTGGTGTTGAAGTAACACAAACTAAAGTGCGTCGTGAACGTATGGGCCACATTGAATTGGCTTGTCCAGTTGCGCACATTTGGTTCTTAAAATCACTTCCGTCCCGTATCGGTTTATTACTTGATATGCCGTTACGTGATATTGAGCGTGTGCTTTATTTTGAAATGTACATCGTAACCGAACCGGGTATGACAGATTTGGAACGTGGACAGTTATTAACTGAAGAACAATTCCTTGATGCAGAAGACCGCTGGCAAGATGAATTCGAAGCGAAAATGGGTGCTGAAGCAATTCAAGATTTACTTAAAGGCATTGATCTTGAAGTGGAATGTGAAAAATTACGTGAAGAGTTACAAGAAACTAACTCTGAAACAAAACGTAAGAAAATCACTAAACGCTTAAAATTATTAGAAGCTTTCCAACAGTCTGGTAATAAACCAGAGTGGATGGTGATGACTGTATTACCAGTACTTCCACCAGATTTACGTCCATTAGTACCATTAGATGGTGGTCGTTTTGCGACTTCTGACTTAAACGATTTATATCGTCGCGTGATCAATCGTAACAACCGTTTAAAACGTTTATTAGATTTAATTGCACCAGATATTATCGTGCGCAACGAAAAACGTATGTTACAAGAATCTGTTGATGCGTTATTAGATAATGGTCGTCGTGGTCGTGCGATTACGGGTTCTAACCGTCGTCCATTAAAATCTCTTGCGGATATGATCAAAGGTAAACAAGGTCGTTTCCGTCAAAACTTATTAGGTAAACGTGTTGACTATTCAGGCCGTTCTGTAATCACTGTAGGTCCATACTTGCACTTACACCAATGTGGTTTACCGAAGAAAATGGCATTGGAATTATTCCGTCCGTTTATCTACGCTAAATTAGAGAGCCGTGGTTATGCAACCACAATTAAAGCGGCTAAGAAAATGGTTGAGCGTGAAGACGCGATCGTTTGGGATATCTTGGCAGAAGTTATTCGTGAGCACCCAATTCTATTGAACCGTGCACCGACACTTCACCGTTTAGGTATCCAAGCGTTTGAACCACTTCTAATCGAAGGTAAGGCAATCCAGTTACACCCGCTCGTTTGTGCGGCGTTCAATGCGGACTTCGATGGTGACCAAATGGCGGTTCACGTACCATTAACACTTGAAGCGCAGCTAGAAGCACGTGCGTTAATGATGTCAACCAACAACGTACTTTCACCAGCAAACGGTGATCCTATTATCGTTCCATCACAAGACGTGGTGTTGGGTCTTTACTATATGACCCGTGAAAAAGTAAACGGTAAAGGCGAAGGCATGTTATTGCAAGATCCGCGCGAAGCTGAAAAAGCGTATCGCACAGGTGAAGCGGAGTTACATTCTCGTGTTAAAGTACGTATTACTGAATATGTGAAAAATGAAGCTGGCGAATTAGAAGAGAAAACCACATTAACCGATACCACTATCGGTCGTGCAATCTTATGGATGATCGCGCCGAAAGGCATGCCTTATTCATTGTTCAACCAAACATTCGGTAAAAAAGCACTTTCTAAACTCATCAACGAAGCGTATCGTCGTTTAGGTTTGAAAGAAGCGGTAATGTTTGCAGACCAAATTATGTATTACGGTTTTTCTTATGAGGCACGTTCACGTTATTCTGTGGGTATAGACAATATGGTTATACCAGATAAAAAAT
>CBCSVJ010000300.1:0-2046 GCA_965143545.1 uncultured Haemophilus sp.
GAAAGTGAAGATCTGATTCATCAATCTGCTCTTCATCAAGGTTTTGATGAAAAAAATCAAATCACCATAGATACTAATACTGACTGGTCTGCATTAATTGAGGCCAGCCAATCTATGGGGCTCTTCTTTAATAAGCAAATTTTCATTCTCAATTTACCTGAAAATTTGACCGCACTTTTGCAGAAAAACCTTCAGCAATTTATCAGTGGATTAAATGAAGATAGCTTACTTATCCTCACCTTGCCTAAATTGTCTAAATCAGCCGAAAAACAAGAGTGGTTTATTCAGGCAAATCAACTTGAGCCACAAGCCGTTATTGTTAACTGCCAAACACCGAGTTCAGAACAGCTTTCTCGTTGGGTGAAGCATCGTACAAAAAACATGGGGTTATCAGCGGATGAGGAAGCCGTTCAACTACTTTGCTACAGCTATGAAAATAATCTACTGGCATTAAAACAAACATTACAGCTTTTAGATTTGCTTTATCCTGATCACAAACTCACGTATAACCGCGTTAAATCAGTCGTAGAGCAATCTTCTGTCTTTACCCCTTTCCAATGGATTGATGCATTGTTATCAGGCAAAGCAAACCGCTCAAAACGGATTTTGCGTGGTTTACAAGCTGAAGATGTGCAACCTGTCATTTTATTGCGTACTTTACAGCGTGAACTGCTCACGTTGCTAGAATTAACCAAACCACAGCTGCGTAATCCATCTCATACCACGAGTTTGCCTACACAGGCACTCAAAGCGGATTTTGACCGTCTCAAAATTTGGCAGAGTCGTCGTCATCTTTATACGGCAGCGATACAACGACTCACCTATCAAAAGCTCTTTGAAATATTGCAAGAATTGGCCGATATTGAGCGCATCACCAAACAAGAATATGGTCAAGACGTGTGGGTAAAATTGGCAGACCTATCGGTTAAAATTTGTTTATAAAAAATCTCGGCGTTAACCGAGATTTTTTATTATTGCGCAATTTTTAAATCTTGATACAGATAATTTCGATAGCTATTCACTAAATCCACATCCTCTGCATCTTCGAGCTTACCTTGGCTTAGCTGACGCATCGCGATATTCGCTCGCATAAAATCATCTTTCGGTGATAAACCTGCCACATCAAGTAATACACCACCAACAAAGGCTAAATCTAAGAAATCTTGCTGTTGAACAAAGTCAGTCTTACGATTAGTTCTAACGACAAATTGAGTCACATAATCTGGATTTGCAAAATTACCTTTTTTCGGTGGAAGCTGATTATCAAAAGCGACTTGATGATCACCAAAATAACCGAATACATAAGGTGTTTCTCGTGATTTTAAATAATCATTTAAACCTTCGATTGCCTCATTGAGGCTAGCAATGCGATCAATATAATCGTTCAAGCAAGAAATCGCTTTTCCCCCTAAACGTTTACTCGCCAAATTAAAATGGTTTGGCATATTCGTGTTGTAAGGGCCGTGCTCTTTCATGGTTAGCACATAAACAAACATCGGCTGTTTCACATTTTCCAATGATGGATGCTGTTTCTGCAGAATCAGCTTGGTGTAATACATCATCTCTTCACTGGTAATGTGCCAGAGATTTTTGCTGATTGATGCCGGATAGCCTAAATCTTGTGGTTGTAACATCAAGTCAAAACCAAAGTGGTCATAGGCAGGTTTTGCGTTGTAGTTACCTTTCGTAAAAGGCGATAATGCCACACAAAAATAGCCTTGCTCACGAAGATTTTTAATAAAACCCGTCTGTAAGTGTGGCACAACCGAATAAAACACCCCACTTGCTAAAGCACCAAAATCGGTTGAAGGCACCCCTGCAAGGAAAGCAAATTCAGATTTCCACGTTGCGCCACCCAGCGTATGTACGCGCAATGGACTTACAAATGCGGTATCTTCCTGCTTATTAAACATTGAAAATGGCGGAATGGTTTCTGCATCAAAATCAAATTGATGGGGATTCAAAGTTGATTCTTGTAGACACACCACAATATCTGGCTTTTCTGCACTTTCAGTTTTACTCTCAGCCTTTTCATTTAAAAGTGCG
>CBCSVJ010000301.1:0-2037 GCA_965143545.1 uncultured Haemophilus sp.
TGGCTTGCTTAGCTTGTGCGTCATCGGTATTAAAAATGATTTCTTGAAGTGAGAGAGCATCCGCTTTTTTGCTTTTAAATTCGTCGAATTGATAAAGACTATGTTCGATGGTTTCAACGGTAAAGCGCACATTCCAAAATAGATCGCGATCTTTGATTTCCACATCCGTTAAATTATTCACTGCTTGCTGAATATTTAACTCTTTTAATGTTTGGGTAACACGCTGGATGATTTGTTTAAATTGGCGCTCAGTCGTTTCGCCTTTTTTGCCACAACCCGCGACTAACACGCGTTTAGTCGCAAGATTTGGTAACGAATGAAGCAGAGTCGCTTGGCCAATTTTACCTGAAAGATCTCGGCTTTGGGCTAACTGACTGAGGTAGCCTTTTGTGATTTGTTCGATTTCATTGAAACTTTTTGTAAATTCGTTGTTCTCATAAATGCCGATGATAAGGCAATCGGTTGATTGAGAAAGTGCGGTTGAATTTGCTTGATATTTCATGTTATTTCCTTATGTTGCTAATTTGCTATTTAAATCAGTGAAAATAAGGTATCATACGCCATCTAAATTAGCCAGTTTCCCGTGTTTTTTAGTTAGAAAAAAGAATGATATTAACCCGATATTTAACAAAAGAAGTCTTTAAAAGCCAAATTGCGATTTTGTTTATTTTGCTTTTAATTTTCTTCAGCCAACAACTTGTTCGCGTGCTTGGTTCAGCGGCAAATGGTAAAGTGCCTGCCGATCTTGTATTCTCTTTACTCGGATTAGGGATGCCAACAATGGCGCAATTAATGTTGCCATTATGTTTGTTTATCGCCATTTTACTAACTTTCGGTCGACTTTATGCAGAAAGTGAGATCACCGTTATGCGAGCCTGCGGTGTGGGTCAACGTATTCTTGTTCGCGTGGCGTTAATTCTTTCTTTACTCACAGCGGGCTTGGCGGCTTACAACGCTTTGTGGCTTTCCCCATGGGCGATTCAAAAACAAGCAGCCATTGTTGAAGATGCTAAAGCAAATCCTACCATGGGTGCGTTGACTTCGGGTCAATTCATGTCCACAAGTAACAATAATTTCGTTTTATTCATTGATAAGATTAATGGTAATCAAATCAGTGATGTTTATCTTTTCCAAATGAAAGCCAAAGGGCAAACGAAGCCATCAGTGGTTACCGCTGAAAAAGGTGAGTTAAAAGCGTTACCAAATGGCGATCAAGTGCTAAATTTACAAAATACCTTGCGTGTCGAAGGGACTTCGGTACTGCCTGATTTCCGTATTACGCATTTTGATGATTATCAAGCGTATTTAGGCCATCAAGAGACAAATACAGAAAGTGATGAAGCGGCTGAATTATCTTTTGAACAATTATTAAAAGATAAAAGTCCCGCAGCCAAAGCAGAATTGCATTGGCGAATTACCTTAATTTTAGCCGTGCCTTTAATGGCGCTTATTGCTGTACCAATGAGTAAAGTAAATCCTCGCCAAGGCCGTTTTGCGAAAATCTTACCGGCATTATTGCTTTATTTAATTTACTTCTTATTACAAAGCTCATTTAAATCTGCGGGTGGCGCAGGTAAGCTTGATGCAGGTTTGTTAATGCCGTTGGTAAATATCGCCTTTTTAATTTTAGGGATTGTGCTGAATAGTTGGGATAGTACCGCTATGCATAAATTCCGTCGTGTATTCAGAAAAGGATAATAACAATGTTGATGAATACTCTTGATCGTTATATTGGTAAAAGCATCTTAGGGGCAATTTTTGCCACGCTATTTACGCTCGTTGGTCTTTCGGCCATCATTAAATTCGTAGAGCAATTCCGTAGCGTCGGGAAAGGAACTTATGATATTTGGCAAGCTGTGGCTTATACAGGTTTAACGATGCCAAAAGATGTAGAAACCTTTTTCCCAATGGCGGCCTTGTTAGGTGCCTTAATTGCGTTAGGTAATTTAGCCAGCCGTAGTGAATTAGTGGTAATGCAATCTGCGGGTTTTTCTCGCTTTAAAATTGGATTAGCCGTCATGAAAACGGCACTTCCAC
>CBCSVJ010000302.1:0-2036 GCA_965143545.1 uncultured Haemophilus sp.
TTTATATTCAAATATTTAAGCGTATTTTGTAGGTTAGATGTTTTGGTATAAATGTCGATCGTAGTTTGATCTCATTTACTGATTTTATCCCTATCTCAGTGAGGTTTCATTATGAATAAAAAAATGTCTTTAACATTGATTGCTATTGGACTAGGTATGTCACTTAGTAATATTGCTGCAGCACAAGAAAAATTAATTGTGTACACATCAATGAAGGAATCATTAATTGGAGCATTAAAAGCTAAGTTTACTGAAAAATATCCAGATGTTGAAATGGATTATCAGTCTGCTGGTGCCGGAAAATTGATGGCTAAAATTGCAACGGAAAAAGAATCCGGGAAAATTATGGCTGATGTAATTTGGACAAGTGAAGTACCTGACTTCTTCCAAATGAAAAAGAACGGCATGCTCGAAGCTTATGTTTCCCCTGAAACAAACAATATCGTTAATCCTATCCCTAATTTCGATGGTTCTTTTACCCCAATTCGCCTCGGCACACTAGCAATCGCCTACAATACTCGTTTCGTTAAAGATAATCCACCTGCTGAATGGGCTGATATCTTAAAACCTGAATATAAAGGTGCATTTGGTATTGCAAACCCTGCATTATCAGGTACGTCATATATGAGTGTTTCTTTATTAAAAGATAAATTTGGTTGGGAATTCTTTGAAAAATTAAAATCAAATAAAGCTAAAGTGGGTAAAGGCGCAGGACAAGTTATCGATGATACTGCATCAGGTGATTTGTTAGCTTCCTTAGCGGTTGACTATATTACCAATGATAAAATCAAAAAAGGTGCGCAATTAAAATTGGTCTATCCAAAAGAAATGCTTGTCATTCCTAGTCCTGCTGCAATCTTAAAAGGCACTGAACACCTTGCAGCTTCACAAAAATTTATTGACTTCTTACTTTCTGAAGATGGACAAAAAATCATTGCTAACGAAGGGACATTACCAGTTAGAAAAGGCGTTGAACTTGATGCTAAATTTGGTATGCCATCTCTAGAGGATGCTGTATCAAGAGCAATTCCTATTGACTATGAAAAATTAATGTCAGAAAAAGAAGAAACAATTAAACATTTCACTCAAATTCTTCAAGGTCGTTAATCAGTAAGGAGTT
The DNA here is from genome assembly GCA_965143545.1 of uncultured Haemophilus sp. Classification (GTDB taxonomy): domain Bacteria; phylum Pseudomonadota; class Gammaproteobacteria; order Enterobacterales; family Pasteurellaceae; genus Haemophilus_D. The sequence goes on from CBCSVJ010000302.1 coordinate 1,121, forward strand.
GTGATTATGGCAACAATTACATTTGAAAACATATGTAAAAAATTCGGTTCAAATGAAGTGTTAAAAGATCTTTCTCTAGTTGTAAAAGATGGAGAGTGCTTTACGCTTCTTGGCCCATCCGGCTGTGGAAAAACTGTCTTATTACGCCTGCTTGCAGGATTTGATGTGCCAGATAGTGGCCGTATTTTAATTGACGATGTGGTTGTTGCCGATCCCGCTACAAACACGGATGTTCCACCCGATCAACGTGGTCTAGGTGTCGTCTTCCAAGATTATGCTGTTTGGCCACATATGACTGTCTTTGACAATATCGCCTATCCTCTTAAATTAAAAAATATTGAAAAACAAGCTCTCCATAAACAAGTGATGGAAGTGGTCGAATTAGTCAATTTAACTGGCTTAGAAGAACGTTTACCTTCTCAATTATCAGGAGGACAACAACAGCGTGTTGCTCTCGCAAGGGCATTAGTTGCTAAACCATCTTTAATGCTCTTAGACGAACCTCTCAATAACCTAGATGCTAATCTTCGAGAAGAAATGCGTTTCGAAATTAAAGAGTTACAGAAAAAACTCGGTATTACTATTCTGTACGTAACACATGACCAAGAAATTGCCCTAGCAATATCAGACCGTTTGGCCATTATGAATGAGCATGGCGATATCCAACAAATTGGCACACCATGGGACATTTACGAACGTTCAGAAAATGAGATGGTGTTTAAATTTATGGGGCTCGCAAATTTCATTCCGGTGAGATTCCAAAATAATCATCATTATATTGGAGAAGGTAATCAAATTTTAAACTGGAAAAACTTGCCACCTAATTCAGGGAAATTAGGATGTCGACCTTCCGATATCATACTAAGCAAAAATAATGAAGGTTTACTAGGAAAAGTATCAAGAGCTAGCTTTCTTG
>CBCSVJ010000303.1:0-2029 GCA_965143545.1 uncultured Haemophilus sp.
TACCATACCTGGTTTTAAAATCACGCCGCCGTCATCCGCATAATAGTGTAAGACTTGCGGTTCACAGTGGAACTCAGTTCCCACGCCGTGGCCACAGTACTCACGAACCACGCTAAATCCTTGGCTTTCAGTATATTTTTGTACCGCTTTACCAATTTCATTTAAACGAATACCCGGCTTAACCGTGCGTAATCCCACATAAATCGCTTATTGTGCCGCTTCAACCAATTTTTGTCTACGAATATTGGTTTCACCCACGACATACATCTTCGAATTATCACAGAAATAACCGTCTTTAATCACAGTCACATCAATATTGACAATATCACCACGTTTTAATTTTTTATCGTCGCTTGGAATACCATGGCAAACCACTTCATTTATAGAAATACAGGTTGCTTTCGGGAAACCATGATAATTTAAGCACGCAGGAATCACTTTTTGTACATTCACCATATAATCGTGACAAATGCGATCCAATTCACCTGTGGTCACCCCTTCTTTGACATAAGGTTCGATCATGACCAAGACATCTGACGCTAATTTACACGCTTCACGCAACTTAACAATTTCTTCTTCAGTTCTTAATGGAATGCCCATTATTTCTCCTTATTTAATTCTGATTTATTCGCATATAATAGCACTAATTCCGTGAAAAATCTTGAATGAATTAACAGGTTATTAGATAATACAAGGATTATTTTTAGGAAAGTGGGGATAGAGATATGTCAGATTTAGATATGGCCGTACCGCTAACTTTTACTGATGCGGCAGCCAATAAAGTAAAAAGTTTAATTAGCGAAGAAGAAAACAACGAATTAAAATTACGCGTTTATATTACCGGTGGCGGTTGCAGTGGTTTCCAATACGGTTTCACCTTTGACGATAAAGTCAATGAAGGTGACCTAACCATTGAAAAAGCCGGTGTGCAATTAGTGATTGACCCAATGAGTTTACAATACTTAATTGGCGGCACCGTGGATTACACTGAAGGCTTGGAAGGTTCTCGTTTTGTGGTGAACAATCCAAATGCAACCAGTACCTGTGGTTGCGGTTCGTCATTCAGCATCTAACATGGATTTTCAATTTACCCATTATCTAGGCAATGTACATGCTAAATGTTCGATGGAACACATTGCTCTAGCCAATTGGTTTAATTCAGAAGTGCGGTCAAATCCTCAAGCGTTTTTGACCGCACTTTCTGCCTGTGAGCAGATTAAAAATAATGATGAAGTCACGTTGATTGGTTACGAATACACGCTTTTTATCAATACCGATGAAGTGATGATTCGCGCCAATAACCTTGCAATTGAAACAGACGAAATTTTAGAAGACGACTTCCATTATTATGATGAAGAAAGTATTGCCTTCTGCGGTACAACAGACTTCATCCACTTTCTTAATGCCTATTTTAAATTTATTGCTTAACCTCATTCTCTGAAGCTAACTATTATGTCGGAAACGGAAAACACCTCATCAGAACAACAAGAAACACAAGCGCCAAATAAACGTCGTTCTTGTAAAATCTTTTTAGCCAAAACGGCCTTTACTTTAGGGACGCTCGCCGTATTTTATGGTGGCTATTTAGATTGGCAAATTCGCTCAAAAATGGATGGTCAAATTTGGCGTTTACCGGCTGAAGTGTATAGCCGTTTAGAAAGTGTAAAACTGTCTGACAATCTTTCTTTTGACGAAGTGATTCAAATCTTATTGGATAACGAATACCGCCAAACCACCATGATTGCAGCACCGGGCGATTTTAAACTCGAAGACGATACTATCGTGTTACTTCGTCGTGCATTCCCTTATCCTGATAAGCCTGAGCCACAACGGGTATTACGTTTACGTTTTACCGATAACAAACTTTCTCGTATTGAAGATTTAGTCAACGTCAAAGCGGTTGATGAATTCCGTCTTGCGCCTAAATTAATTGCCATGTTGGAATCGGATAATGAAGATCGTTTAGCGATTCCATTACAGCACTACCCTCGCTTACTCATTGATGCCTTATTACTGACAGAGGATCGTC
>CBCSVJ010000304.1:0-2028 GCA_965143545.1 uncultured Haemophilus sp.
CTACAAGTAAACGGTCATCTTTTCCATGAATAATATTGTGTGCGTGCAAGCGGGTTTCATGAACTAAATCAGCCGCTTCTTGACTTGCAGGAAATTTTTCTAATAAAGCAATGGGAGGCAATACCTGATCGACTTTTTCAATTCGGGTATCATCATTTGCAACTTTTACTTCGATTTCTTCTTTCTTCGTCGCCATATATCACTCTCTAAATCTTAAATGTTGTGCTTAAATCTAATGGCGTTACTCTACACCTATTTTTTGTACTAGTAAACTAGTTCATTTTAATTTATACACAATTATTATGTAATTGCGTAAAATTTGTACTACCAAAATAGTAAAACAGGGCACTATTAAACTATATTTCAGCCTTGTCTGGCAAGGTTTTTAACATAAAAATAGGTTGTACCAGCCCTATTTAAATAGAATGATTCTTTTATCCTTCAAATTAACAAAGAGGTTTAGATAAATGCGGGCAAAAAGAACAATTTCAATTCCTACCGCACTTTTTAAAAATATTTTTTCAATGCCCTTGTTTTTACTGAACATCCCCCTCATTTTTTTGTCTGATTGAACACTTATTCAGTCATTTATTTTTACTTGGAGAACTCTATGAAGAAAAGAAATTTTGTATTAACCGGTATCGCATTAGGTTTAAGTGTGTTTGGCACCTCTTTATCCGCTCAAGCGGCTATTCCGAATGAAATTGTCGAACAAGGCAGCCTAGCGCCAATGTTAGAAAAAGCGCAAGCCGCAGTTGTAACGCTTTCTGTTGAAGGCAAAGCAAAAGCAAACAGCCGTTCGGCATTACCTGATGATATTCCGGAAGAATTTAAATTTTTCTTTGGTGATCAATTTGGCGAACAATTTGGTGGAGATCGTGGCGGATCACGCAACTTCCGTGGTTTAGGTTCTGGCGTGATCATCAATGCAGATAAAGGCTATGTTTTAACTAATAATCACGTGGTAGATGGTGCAGATAAAATCACCGTAAAATTACAAGACGGACGTGAATTCAAAGCAAAACTTGTTGGAAAAGATGAACAATCTGATATCGCTTTAGTACAAATCGAAAAACCAACAAATCTCACCGCGATCAAAATGGCTGATTCCGATAAATTACGTGTCGGTGATTTTACCGTTGCTATTGGTAACCCATTCGGTTTAGGCCAAACCGTAACTTCTGGTATTGTTTCAGCACTTGGTCGTTCTACTGGTTCAGATAGCGGTGCATATGAAAACTATATCCAAACGGATGCTGCGGTAAACCGTGGTAACTCTGGCGGTGCATTATTGAACTTGCAAGGTGAATTAATTGGTATTAATACCGCGATTATTTCTCCAAGTGGTGGTAACGCAGGGATTGCCTTTGCGATTCCAAGTAACCAAGCCAATAACCTTGTTCAACAAATCTTAGAATTTGGTGAAGTACGCCGTGGTTTACTCGGTATTAAAGGTGGCGAATTAAATGCCGATTTAGCGAAAGCCTTTAATGTCAGTGCGCAGCAAGGTGCATTTGTGAGTGAAGTTATCCCAAATTCTGCAGCAGAAAAAGCTGGCTTGAAAGCGGGTGATGTGATCACTGCAATGAATGGTCAAAAAATTTCAAGCTTCGCCGAAATGCGTGCCAAAATCGCGACTTCTGGTGCGGGTAAAGAAATTGAACTCACTTATTTACGTGATGGCAAAACTGACAACGTAAAAGTGACCTTACAAGCAGACGATGGCTCTCAAACGGCAAGTAAAACAGAACTTCCTGCACTAGATGGTGCAACCTTAAACAACTACGATGCAAAAGGTGTTAAAGGTGTAGAAATTAATAAAGTACAGCCAAATTCAATGGCGGCACAACGCGGTTTAAAATCAGGTGATATCATCATCGGCATCAACCGTCAGCCAATTGAAAGCACGCAAGACTTACGCAAAGCACTAGATGAAAAACCATCTGCTGTTGCACTCAATATCTTACGTGGTAAAAACAACTTCTACTTATTAGTACAATAAAATAAATAAAAAAGAGCGGTTAATTT
>CBCSVJ010000305.1:0-2027 GCA_965143545.1 uncultured Haemophilus sp.
GTTTGCGGCAAGTACATCAAGAAGCCGTAAATTAAGGTAATCATCGCCATGATAATGCCAACTTCACCCACAATATGTGGAATCTCACCAGCAGACATAACAGAGCGAGCGAAAATATACACCCCAACTTTTACCATTGATGCGGCGTGCAAATACGCACTCACCGGTGTTGGTGCTTCCATCGCATTCGGCAACCAAATTTGCATTGGTAATTGCGCTGATTTACCCCATGCAGCAAACATCACACCGAATAGCACGATGGTTTTCGCACTCGGGTCTAGATGTTCTAATGAAGTGATGGAGAAAGTACCTGATTGGCTGAACAAATAGGCTGCGGCAATATATAACCCGATTGCCCCAACGTGGGTAATAATCAAGGCTTTCATTGCGGCGGCTTGGGCTTTTGGTGTTTGGTAATAACTGATTAATGCCCAAGAACATCCCCCAGTAATTTCGAAGAACAATAATTGTCCTGCTAAAGTTGAGGAATACACTAAGCCCGCCATGGCACCGATAAAAATAAGCAAGAAGGCATAAAAACGTGGTAACCCGTTATGTGGGTGTTCACGGTTTTTATCGGTTAAATAACCGCAAGAATATAGGCAGATTAAGAAACCTAAGGCCACAACGGCAAAAGCAATTAATGTACTGACTGCATCAAGAGTTACACCAAAGATCGCGGTTTTATCAAAAGCGAGAATGTCATAAGTGACGCTTTGATGGCCATCAGCAAACCATTGCCCAGCAACTAACATGGTTCCTAACGTAGCAAGCGCTGCAAATACAGTGGCAATTTGAGCAAAGTGTTTTTTGTTCAAACCAACAATAAACGCCCCTACGAAAGGTAAAATGATTGTAATCAGAGCTAAACGTTCCATATTTGTCCTCCTTACAACCCAGTGAAGTAAAATACAAACGCTAACACAGAAATGCCGAAGCCGACTACGGTTAAACGTCCTGTTAACATAAAGCGGGTACGAGAGAGTGTGTTTTCAAAGACACAAGCCAATACGAACACCACGAATAATTTCACGAAGAATAAAACACCGCCTAAAATGACCGCACTTAAGCTCATCTCTGTCGGGATTCCAAACGGAAGCAACACGCTCACAAAAATGGAAGCCACAACCATCGATTTTAAGCTTAAGCCTATTTTTAATAAGGCTAGTCCTGGTCCTGAATATTCAGTCAATGGACCCTCTTGTAATTCTTGTTCTGCTTCTGCCAAGTCGAATGGAATTTTACCCATTTCAATAAACACGGCGAAGAATGCTGCAGCGATAGCAATCACTGTCGCAATTGGATATTGCCAAGTGTTTTCGGAAAGTGCATTACCGATAACCGCAAAATTGGTTGAACCCGCAATCAAAGCAATGACAAGGAATGCCAACATAAGAATTGGCTCTACCAAGACTCCTAATGTGACTTCACGACTTGCCCCTAAACTTGAGAATGTGCTGTTTGAATCCAAACCCGCAATTGAAAAGAAGAAACGGAACAAGGCGAATAAATAAATCACAGTGATTAAATCACTGCCTGCGCCAAACGGTGCGACACGGGTAAATAAAGGCAAGCTCATGGCGACTACCATCACGGTGCTGATTAGCACATAAGGCATCACTTTAGAAACCCAACCCGCATTGTCAGGCCAAATGTTTTGACGTTTCATTAATTTCGCAATGTCGCGATAATCTTGTAACACGCCTGGACCGCGACGAGATTGAATGCGAGCACGGATCATACGTGAAATACCGGAAAATAACGGTGCAAGGGCAAGTAAAATCAAGGCTTGCACAATGGCAAAAACAAACATTCCGGCAGATGTTGCAATTTCTGAAGGTAACGTAATCATCTTCAACCTCCTACATCAACGCAATGGAAAGTAGTATTGCCACCAAAGCAATCACGAAGTACACGCAGTACAAACGGAAGTCACCTTGTTGCAACCATTGAAGTTTTGTTCCTAACCAAGGAATAAAACGAGCGATCGGCATGGTCACTTTTTCTTCCCAGAAAGGTTCTGTTTT
>CBCSVJ010000306.1:0-2007 GCA_965143545.1 uncultured Haemophilus sp.
AGTCATTATTGATAAATTGCCTTTTACTGCACCAGATGAACCTTTACTAAAAGCGCGCATTGAAGATTGCCGATTACAAGGAGGCGATCCATTTAATGATATACAGATCCCTGAAGCGGTTATTACGCTGAAACAAGGTGTAGGACGCCTAATTCGAGATGTAACAGATCGTGGTGCAGTAATTATTTGTGATAATCGTCTTGTTATGCGAAATTACGGCGAAACCTTTCTAAAAAGTTTACCTAATTCAACCCGTACCCGAGATCTCAACAAAGTGGTACAATTCTTACAAAATGAGAAAATGGATTAATAATGAAAAATATCACCTTATTAGCACTTGATACTTCAACAGAAGCCTGTTCAGTTGCACTTTGGCATAAAGGCGAAAAAACACATTTAGATGAATTAGCACAACGTACACACACAAAACGTATTCTTCCAATGATTGATGAGTTGCTTGTCAATTCAGGTATTAATTTGAAGCAAGTAGATGCGTTAGCATTTGGACGCGGTCCTGGTAGTTTTACTGGTGTTCGTGTCGGCGCAGGGATTGCTCAAGGGCTTGCATTTGGTGCTGATTTACCTGTTATTGCGGTATCAAATTTAACAGCAATGGCTCAGGCTGCATTTGAATTACATCAAGCTGAAAATGTGGCAGCTGCCATTGATGCGAGAATGAATGAAGTTTATTTTTCTCAAGTAAAACGAGAAAAAGTGCGCTCAGAATTGGGTGAGTTTTTCCAATGGAATCCTGTTATAGAAGAACAAGTTTGCCAACCTGAAAAAGTACTTGAACAGCTTTCAGATTTAACCGCCTATCGAGTCGGAACAGGTTGGGCCGCGTATCCTCAATTTAAAGAAAATGGTTTAGAAGGAGGTGATATTATTTTACCTTCTGCACAATATATACTTGATCTTGCTTTAACAGATTATGTGCATAATAAAATCATATCCGCCTTAGAAATTGAACCGGTTTATTTGCGTAATGAAGTAACTTGGAAAAAATTACCTGGGCGTGAATAATTTTCAAAAAGGAGTTGAAGATGAATAAAAAAACGATCTTAGTTTTGACCGCACTTTCGACCACATTAGTGGGATGTGTTAATGCACTGAAAGGACTGGAAAAAGAACAGTTTACTTTAAAATCATTATCTTCAATTCAACAGAGTGATTATAGCTGTCAGTGCAAATCAATTCGTTTAGGCGGAAAAGTATTAACAGCACAAGCCTTGCCGAATAAAACTAAAATTGAAGTATTAAGCTACCCAGTTTACTCAACCTCTGCAAAACCCATGATTGATGAACAACCTAATGGACGTTTTGTCACTTATCTTGATGGTTTTGTTGAGCCTGAAAGTTTAAAAGACCAATTTATTACAATTGGCGGTACCTTACTGAAAACAGAACAAGGCAAGGTTGATCAGGCAAGCTACACTTACCCTGTAATTCAAACCAATCATTATCGTGTCTGGAAGCTTTCTCAAAGCTATTATTATCCAGATGATATGTGGGATGATTGGGGCTTTTTTGGTCGACGACCATATTATTGGTATGGCGAGCCTGAAATTCGCTATTATCTCTACTAACTAAATGATAAAATTAAGAAAATTTTCCAAAGAATAAGGATAAAAAATGGAAAAAGTTTGGTTTCAAAATTATCCAGAAGGTTCACCCACCACGCTGGATACCTCAAAATATGATTCGATTCTCGATATTTTAGATAAAGCAATTCGTGAGCATCCAGACCGTCCTGCTTATATCAATATGGGACAAGTGCTGACTTTTCGCAAATTAGAAGAGCGAAGCCGTGCATTTGCTGCATATCTACAAAATGAATTGAAATTAAAACGTGGCGATCGTGTTGCTCTCATGATGCCTAATTTATTGCAATATCCTATTGCGCTTTTCGGTATCTTACGTGCGGGCCTAGTTGTCGTAAACGTGAATCCACTTTACACCCCACGTGAATTAGAACATCAGTTACAAGACAGCGGTGCAACGGCGATT
>CBCSVJ010000307.1:0-2001 GCA_965143545.1 uncultured Haemophilus sp.
GTGAAAAAGGCAGGAACAACCAAGCAAGTTTTGAATTTGAGTACCAAAAAGGCATTTCATTTATCCTATATTGATTTTGGGCGAACACATTGGTTCGCCCTTATTATTTTATCCGCTAAACTGCATACTGTGTAATTGTTTATACGCACCATCAAGCGCTAATAAATCTTGATGCGTACCACGTTCTTTAATTTCACCGTGTTCAATAACTAAGATTTCATCGGCATTTTCAATGGTTGATAAACGATGTGCAATCACCAATACCGTACGATCTTTCTTCAGTTCTTCTAATGCAGATTGGATCGCACGTTCAGATTCGGTATCGAGTGCAGAAGTCGCCTCATCTAAAATTAAGACAGGTGAATTACGCAATAGCGCACGAGCAATGGCTAAACGCTGACGTTGACCACCAGAAAGGGTTGCACCATTTTCACCAATAATGGTATCAAAACCTTGTGGAAGTTTCTCGATAAACTCCAGGGCGTAAGCTGCTTTTGCTGCTTCAATAATTTGCTCACGCGTGTATTTATCTTCTGCCGCGTAAGCAATATTATTGGCAATCGTATCGTTAAATAAATGTACTTGTTGAGAAACGACAGAACAATTCTCACGTAAATTAGATAAACGATAATCTTGAATTCTTACGCCATCTAATAAAATCTCACCTTCGTCAATATCGTAGAAACGCGTCACCAAATTAGCAATCGTTGATTTTCCCGAACCTGAACGTCCAACTAATGCCACAGTTTTGCCTGCAGGCACATAAAAAGAGATATTATTTAAGGCTTTCTCTTCTTTACCCTCATAAGCAAAACTCACGTTTTTAAATTCTAAATCACCTTTTGCAGGTTCTGCTTTATAGGTGCCATTATCTCTCTCAGTTTCTAAATCTAAAATAGCAAATAATGTCTGACAAGCTGCCATACCACGTTGGAACTGTGAGTTCACATTCGTCAAGGATTTTAATGGACGCATCATGGCTAACATGGAAGAAAATACTACAGTGAAAGAACCCGCAGTTAAATTATCATCCGCAATTAATGGTGTGGTTGCCAAATAAAGCACGGCGGCTAACGCCAAAGAAGCAATCACTTGCACAACGGGATCAGAAATCGCATCGGCAGTCACCATCTTCATGCCTTTACGGCGCATATCGTTACTGACTTTATCGAAACGCTCTTCTTCCACTAACTGACCACCAAAAGACAGCACCACTTTATGCCCTTTTAGCATTTGTTCCGTGGCAGAGGTCAATTCCCCCATGGAATCTTGCATGTTTTTACTAAGCTTACGGAAAATCTTAGATACCATGCGAATCAGTACTGCAATAATCGGGCCAATCACGAAAAGTACAAGTGTTAATTCCCAACTGGTATAGAACATCACAACAAGCAACGAAATTAAATAGGCTCCTTCGCGAACAATCGTCACTAATGAACTAGATGAAGAATTGGCAATCATTTCCGAATCGTAGGTAATACGAGAAAGCAATTTGCCTGTTGAATTACGATCAAAGAAGCTTACTGGCATAAACATTAAATGTTTAAACAAACGGCGGCGCATAATCATCACCACTTTACCGGATACCCATGCTAAACAATAGCTAGAGACAAAGTTGGTCACACCACGCAACATAATCATACCAACCACAACAAATGCCATCATTTTCAAGAAAGAATGATCTGCTTTACCAAAACCGTCATCAAGCAAAGGCTTAAGCATATAAATCAAACCTGAGTCAGCCAGGGCATTAAAAATTAAAGCAAAAGCTGAGACTAACAAACCTGATTTAAAAGGTGAAATCATTGGCCATAAACGCTTAAAAGTTTGTGTGGTTGAGAAATCTTTATCTTGCATAGCTTGTTCTTACATCAATTATCTTAAAAAATTGGCTGCATTGTACCTGTTATTTAGGGGATAATCCAATTACACGGGCAAACCAAGGTGAAAAATCCTCTCTCGCCTTTTCTATTTCAACCCCTTTTTCAGTAAATTTTAACC
>CBCSVJ010000308.1:0-1997 GCA_965143545.1 uncultured Haemophilus sp.
TGATATTCCAGAAGAATACCACGAAGATTGGGACAAATACGATTTATGGCGTTACGTGTCTAAAGTAGACGAGCATATTATCCGTGCTTATTCTATGGCTTCATACCCAGAAGAGAAAGGCATCATTATGCTTAACGTGCGTATTGCAACGCCACCACCACGTCAACCTGATGCGCCTCCAGGTCAAATGTCTTCTTACATTTGGTCATTAAAACCAGGTGATAAAGTGACAATTTCTGGTCCATTCGGTGAATTCTTCGCGAAAGAAACTGATAACGAAATGGTCTTCATCGGTGGTGGTGCAGGTATGGCACCAATGCGTTCTCATATCTTTGACCAATTAAAACGTTTACACTCTAAACGTAAAATGTCATTCTGGTATGGTGCACGCTCTAAACGTGAAATGTTCTATGTAGAAGATTGTGATCAGCTTCAAGCCGAAAATCCGAACTTTACATGGCACGTGGCATTATCTGATCCGTTACCAGAAGATAACTGGACAGGTTACACTGGCTTTATTCACAACGTACTTTATGAAAACTACTTGAAAAATCATGAAGCACCAGAAGATTGTGAATACTACATGTGTGGACCTCCAGTGATGAACGCGGCGGTAATCAAAATGTTGAAAGACCTCGGTGTTGAAGATGAAAACATCTTATTAGATGACTTCGGTGGTTGATTTTAGTTAACCCAAACATCATTAAAACTGACCGCACTTTGTGATGAAGTGCGGTCAATATTTAGGATGGATTACAGGCAAGCTGATAGACGCGTCGGTTTGCCTGTAATTCATATATTTAGGAAGGAATAGATGAAAAAAATATTAAGCGGATTGATTGCAATTGCCTTGGCTTGTTCATTAAGTGCTTGTAAAAAAGATCCGGAAATTATTTCACTTAGCGGTAAAACCATGGGAACCACTTACCATATCCGTTACATTGATGACGGTTCAGTTAAAGAAAATGCTGAAAAAACACATGAGCAGATTGAAGTGGTTTTAAAAGATGTGAATCAGAAAATGTCCACTTACATTAAAGATTCCGAATTGAGCCGTTTTAATCAAAATACACAAGTGAATACGCCAATTGAAATCTCTGCGGACTTTGCCAAAGTATTACAAGAAGCGATCCGTTTAAATCAGGTTACTGAGGGTTCATTGGATGTGACAGTAGGGCCTGTAGTAAATTTATGGGGCTTTGGGCCAGAAAAACGCCCAGAACGTAAGCCAACCCCAGAGCAACTTGCTGAACGTCAAAGTTGGGTGGGGATTGATAAGATTCACCTTGATATGAGCGGTAAAACCCCAACATTAAGTAAAGCCTTGCCACAGGTTTATATTGATTTATCATCTATCGCTAAAGGTTTTGGTGTGGATCAAGTCGCAGATGTCTTAGAGCAAAATCACGTACAGAACTATATGGTGGAAATTGGCGGAGAAATCCGTGCAAAAGGTAAAAATGCCGAAAATAAAGCTTGGCAAATCGCTATTGAAAAACCGAATAATACGGGTGAAAGATCAGTTCAAGAAGTGATTGGTTTAAATAATATGGCGATGGCAACTTCAGGTGATTACCGTATTTATTTCGAGGAAAATGGCCAACGTTTTGCACATGAAATTGATCCGAAAACTGGCTATCCAATTCAGCATCATTTAGCCTCAATTACCGTGCTCGCACCAAGCTCAATGACTGCTGATGGCTTATCTACAGGCCTATTTGTACTTGGTGAAGATAAAGCTTTGGAAGTGGCTGAGAAAGAAAATATTCCGGTTTATTTAATCATGAAAACGGAACAAGGCTTTGAAACGAAAATGTCCTCAGCCTTCCAAAAATTACTCGCAAATAAGGAATAATCATGCAAACGTTATTTTTTACCCTAATCGCTTTTGTGGCCATTATTGTATTAATGTCTGTGGGCTTTATCTTTAAAAAACAAAGCTTAAAGGGCAGCTGTGGCGGACTTTCATCACTCGGTATCGCCAAAGCCTGTGACTG
>CBCSVJ010000309.1:0-1991 GCA_965143545.1 uncultured Haemophilus sp.
GTTAGCAGGTAAGGTAAAAGGAAAAGCTCGCCAAAGCGAATTGGAAAAGATTAAATCGGGTGCTGTGCAAATGGTGGTGGGTACACATGCTTTATTCCAAGAAGAAGTAGAATTTGCTGATTTAGCCTTGGTGATTATTGATGAGCAGCATCGTTTTGGTGTGCATCAACGTCTAATGTTGCGAGAAAAAGGCGAAAAAGCAGGATTTTATCCCCATCAACTGATTATGACAGCAACACCAATCCCAAGAACATTAGCGATGACGGTTTATGCTGATCTTGATACGTCGATTATTGACGAATTGCCACCAGGTAGAACACCGATTACGACAGTGATTATTTCTGAAGAGCGTCGTGATGAAATCGTTACTCGAGTCAAAAATGCCTGTATTAATGAAAAGCGTCAGGCTTATTGGGTTTGTACGTTAATTGATGAATCTGAAGTACTAGAAGCGCAAGCAGCCGAGGCAATTTGGGAAGATTTAACGAAAGCGTTGCCTATGCTTAAAATTGGTCTTGTACATGGGCGAATGAAACCGCAAGAAAAACAAGATATTATGGCTGCTTTTAAAAATGCAGAACTCGATTTGCTTGTGGCCACAACCGTAATCGAAGTGGGCGTAGATGTGCCGAATGCCGGTCTCATGATCATTGAAAATGCTGAGCGCTTAGGTTTATCACAACTACATCAGTTACGTGGGCGAGTAGGACGTGGCAGCACGGCATCTTTTTGTGTCCTAATGTATAAATCGCCATTGGGTAAAGTGTCGCAAAAACGTTTACAGGTACTACGCGATAGCCAAGATGGCTTTGTGATTTCGGAAAAAGATTTAGAAATTCGCGGACCTGGTGAAGTGTTGGGCACTAAACAGACGGGAATTGCTGAATTTAAAGTGGCGAATTTAATGCGCGATCGTAAAATGATCCCAACAGTTCAACATTATGCTAAGGCATTAATTGTAAAATATCCGGATGTGGCAGAAAGTTTAATCCGCCGTTGGCTAAATAATCGAGAAATTTATTCGAATGCCTAAAGTGCGGTTATTTTTGAAAGAGTTTTATAAATGAATAAATCAACGGTACTTTTCTTTGATTCAGGAATGGGGGGCTTAAGCGTTTATCGGGAAGCGAAAAAGCTGATGCCCGATAACCATTATTTGTATTGCTTTGACAATGCTGGCTTTCCTTATTCAGAAAAATCAGAAGAAACAATTATTCAGCGAACATTGGATATTTGTAAAAAAATTAATCAGGATTATCCACTTGATGCCATTGTGATTGCTTGCAATACTGCGAGTACTGTAGTGTTACCACCTTTGCGTGAACAATTTTCTATTCCGATTGTAGGTACCGTGCCAGCTATTAAGCCAGCAGCAGAAATCTCACAAACGAAACATATTGGTCTATTGGCAACAAAGGGTACGGTTAAACGCCCTTATGTTAATGATCTTATTCATCAGTTTGCCTCCCATTGTATAGTTGAACGATTAGGCTCAACTAAACTGGTTGAAATCGCAGAGCATAAAATCCAAGGGAAATCGGTCGATTTGATTGCATTGAAAAATGAATTAAGTCCTTGGGCTTCAATAGAGAACTTAGATACGATTTGTTTAGGCTGTACCCATTTCCCTTTAATAAAAGATGAAATACAAATTTGCTTACCTCAAGTGAAGAATTTTATGGATCCAGGATTCGCCATTGCCAAGCGATTGCAGTTCTTACTTAATAAATTAGAAGTGCGGTCACAATCAGAGGTAAAAAATCAGGTATTTTGTACGCAAGATGTAGAGAATAAACACCAATTAGAACAAGCGTTGGCTCTCTGGGGATTTGATGGTATTACCGTTTTAAAATGATTTTTTCTCGTCATGTTGGTGCGTTTGTAAGCAAATAGCAAAAAAATTTACTTTTTTTTACAAAAAGATCTTGCAAAGGCGTCTGAAATGCCTATAATACGCCCCACACAACGACGCGCTGTTGTGACTCTTAAGA
>CBCSVJ010000310.1:0-1985 GCA_965143545.1 uncultured Haemophilus sp.
TGTTGAAATGGTTAGATGAATACGAGTAATCGATTAGATTAATAAAGCGAGCTGAGTGGCTCGCTTTTTTGTTTTAAGAATTTACCCCAAAATAAAACCGCACTTTATTGCTAAAGTGCGGTTATTTTTATCGTTGTTTTTAATTATTTTTTCTTCGCGTATTTTAAGGAGTCAATAGCAACCGCAAGGATGATAATGCTACCTTTAATGATATATTGCCAGTAAGGGTTTACACCGATGTAAGTTAAACCGTAGTTAATAACGGTGAAGATGATAACACCAGTGATTACGCCGATAACAGTACCCACACCACCGGCGAAAGATACACCACCTACTACGCAGGCAGCAATCGCATCTAATTCATACATGAAACCGAGGTTGTTGGTTGCACTACCGATACGCCCAGCTTCTAACATACCACCGAATGCATAGAACATACCTGCAATCATGTAAATCACAACAAGGTTACGCGCTACGTTTACGCCAGATACTTTTGCTGCTTCAGGGTTACCACCGATAGCAAAGATATTTTTACCGAAGCGTGTTTTATTCCACATTACCCAAACTAAGAATGCACAAATCGCCGCATAAATAGTGATGTAGGATAATTTAAACGAACCAAGTCTGAAGAAGCCTTGTGCGAAGTTAGAGAAAGATTCACTGAAACCTGCAATTGGTGAGCCACCTACGCCATCATAATAAAGTGAGTTGAAACCGTAAACGATGATCATGGTACCCATGGTTGCAATAAACGGGGTTACATTGAGATAAGCGATAACTAAACCGTTCACTAAGCCGATTACAGCACCTACCGCACAAACAGTCAGGATAACTACTGGAATAGGAATTTCACCTAAATCTGGGAACACGCGGTTCATGTTTTCCATTGACTGTAAGAGAGTCGCAGAAATAACCGCTGCTAAACCTACTTGGCGACCGGCAGATAAGTCGGTACCTTGAGTGATAAGCAAGCCTGCAACACCTAGGGCAATAATGAGACGGACGGATGATTGAGTTAAAATGTTACTAAAGTTGCGAACATTCAAGAATGTTGGATCTTGTGCGATGATGATGCCAAGTAAAATCAACAACACAAAATAAATCGCATTTTGTTTTAAGAAATCGAATGATTTATTTTTTGGTAAGGCACTCATAATTTGTTCCTTTATGATTTATAAATATTTTGCGGCAAGTTGCAAAATTTCTTCTTGAGACGTTTTTGCCGTTTCAACGATGCCTGCAACCCGACCATTACTCATGACCAAAATTCGGTCTGTTACGCCTAATAATTCCGGCATTTCTGATGAAATCATAATGATGCCTTTATCTTTTTTAGCGAGTTCTTGAATGAGCTGATAAATTTCAAATTTTGCCCCAATATCAATACCACGAGTTGGTTCGTCGAGCATTAAGATATCTGGTTGGGTTAAAAGCCAACGGCCGATAATCACTTTTTGTTGGTTACCACCAGAAAGCGAGCCAATCGTTGTTTTGTGAGAAGGTGTTTTCACGTTCATCGCATCAATCACCCATTGTGTATCGCTCGCCATTTTTTTGTTGCTGAGCAATTTCCATGGGGTGAGGTAAGATTTCATATTTGAAATCAAAGAGTTGAATTCAATACTTAGGTTTGAATAAATCCCAGTTGAACGACGTTCTTCAGTCACCAAAGCAAAACCGTGGTTAATCGCCTCAAGTGCGGTATGATTTTTCACGATTTTTCCATTGAGCTTGATCGTCCCTTCTTTTAATTCGCGTACACCAAAAATGGCTTCCACAATATCGGTTCGTTTTGCACCAACAAGACCTGCGATACCTAAAATTTCACCTTTGCGTAAATTAAAGGAAACATCTTGAATAGAAGGTTGGTTCACCGCAGTTAAATGTTCCACTTCAAGCGTGACTTCTTTTGGTACGTTAGTTTTTTCAGGGAAACGTTGTGTTAATTCACGGCCAACCATCATTGAAACAATTTCTTCCATGGT
>CBCSVJ010000311.1:0-1984 GCA_965143545.1 uncultured Haemophilus sp.
AAAATTGAGCTTTACGAGCAACCAAAAGCAACCCGTAATAACAGCGCAAAATATGCAGATTATGCCATTGGCTATTTTTTCAAATTAGCGAAACAATCTAATTATTGGAAAGATACCGTGTTCTTGGTGATTGCAGACCATGATTCCCGTGCAGCGGGCGCAAGCTTAGTACCAATTAAGCATTTCCATATTCCGGCGTTAATTTTAGGTGATCATGTAGAGCCACGCCGAGACAGTCGTTTAGTGAGTCAAATTGATATGCCGACAACCTTGCTTTCTATTGCGGGTGTAAGTGGTAATTATCCGATGATTGGCTTTGATTTAACGAAAGATGTGAATCCAGATCGCGCCTTTATGCAATTCGATCAAGCCCAAGCGTTAATGAAAGGTAATCATGATGTTGTTATCCAAACACCAAATAGCAAAGCAAAAGGCTATGTGTATGATAAAGAAAAAGATACATTGACCGAAAAAGAGGTGCCGGAAGAAATGAAAAAAGAAGCGTTGGCACATGCTTTACTTGGCAGCTATTTGTATAAAAACCGTTTATATAAAGGCAGTGAAGAGAAATAAAGAGCGGTCAGTTTTAGGCTAATTTTAAAGGGCGAATGATTTCGCCCTTTTCTTTATATGAGTTTCGCTTAGTGATTTTCAGCAATCACACGTGGGAATAAAATATTATTTTCACGATGAATATGCATCATTAAATCGTCTGCAAATTCTTGGATGCCACTATAAAGTGCGCGCCATGTATTACAAGCATCTGCTGGAGGCGTCATATTATTTGTTAATGATTTCAATACATCTAAATGTTCGCCGTGTTCTGCATGTTCCATTTCCATCATACGAATTGGCATTTGCGCCATCATATAGTTACCGGCTTTGATCATTGGGAAAAGCACATGCTCTTCTTTCATCATATGGTTGCTCAAATCTTCATAGACATTGCGTAATTCAGCCGCAACACCTATTGGGCAATCTTCACGATCGCCATGAACACTTTCTACACGATCCGCTAAGACGATTAATTCTTGAAGTTGTTCACGGTGACGTTGATGGTAGCGAACTAAAATATGATCGATAATTTCAGGATAAGTTGAATTAACCCAATATTCTTCAGGGTTTTCTGCTTTGCTGTTTTGAAGCTCGGTTAAACGGGTTTCAATTTCTGCTAAATTTAATCCTTTTTCTGCCGCTGCGTTTGCAAGTGTATCGGAACCACCACAGCAGAAATCCAAATCGTATTTACGAAGTAGAGAAGTTGAGCCGGGTACGCTGACAGCGATTTCACTTAATTTTTTATCTCCAAAAGACATAATGAATCTCCTTATTGATTAGGTAGAGTTAAAAAGTTGAGTGAAATACTAAGATAATGAAAGAAAAATGCAACGGATTTTTTAGCAAAGTATGATTTAAATCAAAGCTAAAAGTTAAAGTTACCGTGTTGTAGGTAGGTATTGATGCGTATTAAAGTGAAAGTTGCATTGCTTTGATGAGGTGTTATTATTCGAGCATAGAGAGGGGATAATAATGAAGAGAATCTATCGATTTTTGGCTATTGGCTTAGTGTTAGTGGTTTTAGGTGCTGGATATTTTTTTACGAATTTAACGATTTTTGACCGTACATTTATTCAACTAAAAACGTCACAAAAAGTGAGTTATATTCCTTTTGAAAACAAGTTAAATATGCAATGTGACAAGGCTGATTATTCGGTGCCTAAATTAGCCAGTTCTAGTTTTAATTTGATAACTTGGAATGTACATAAAGGGCAAGATAAAGGTTGGCAAGAAGATTTAACTCGACTCTCTAAACAAGCGGATTTTGTGTTATTACAAGAGGCGACGCAGCATCAAAATTTAAGTACATTTTCGACCGCACTTTTTGTGTCCTCTTTTTCTTTTAAAGATCTCTTATCAGGTGTAAAAACATTCGCCAACACTCAACCAGAATGGTATTGCGGTTGTGGCGTAGCTGAACCATAAA
>CBCSVJ010000312.1:0-1983 GCA_965143545.1 uncultured Haemophilus sp.
TTGTTTTTCACCATCAGACAAGTTACCGCCTAATTCGGTCATTTTCGTTTGATAACCTTCGGGCAAACTCAAAATGAAATCATGAATTGACGCTTTCTTCGCAGCTTCCATAATTTCGTCTAGTGTTGCATCACGACGCGCAAGGCGAATATTTTCCTCGATGGTTTCGTTGAAAATATAGGTTTGCTGGGTAATGTACGCCATATTGTCTCGCAAACTACGGGTGTTGATATTCGGTAAGATTTCGCCATTAATTTTAATGCTACCCGATTTAGGATCGTAAAAACGCATCAGCAGTTTTAACAAGGTGCTTTTACCGCTACCACTTCTGCCATGAATCCCTAAGATTTCACCCTTTTTCACAGACAAGCTAACATCCGATAAAATTTGTTCTTCACCATAAGCAAAACTTACGTTCTCAACATCAATGCGAGAAACATCCTTCAAATCAACCGCACTTTCTACGTCTTTTAATTCGGGTTCTTCTGCTAGCAAGCTCAATACACGCTCACCTGAAGCCAAGGTTTGTAACAAGTTGCTTGAAAGGTTACTTAATGCAATAACGGGGCCATAGCTCGACATCAATAAAATCACGCCAATTAAAAAGGCAGAAAAATCAATCTTATCTAGACTAAACAAAATTAAGCCGGTGAATAACATAATGATGTTAAACACGGATACCGCCACTTCAGTGTAAACACGTACTTTTGCTTCTTGGTCTTTAATGCGCTCAAAAGCGGTATCGATTTTTTGGCTGCGTTGTTGAATTTCATCTAAGCGCTGTTTCGCATAGCCGAAAAGTTGGATCTCTTTCATACCACGCACACTATCGAGGAAGAAATCATTCATTTCACCAACCAACTCACGATAGCGTCGACCATCTTCACGGGCCAATTTAGTGGTGATAATTGGTAATATCACACCCACCGTTAAATAAGCGGCTAATGCCACAAGCACAAACCAACCTGAAAGATGAGCGAAGACCAACAATAAAATCGCAGAAGTAAAGAACGCAATCATAATTGGTGCGATGGTATGCGCATAGAACACTTCGAGCAATTCGATATCATTGGTTACTAGTGACACTAATTGCCCCGCTTGTTTATCTTGCAACTTTACAAAAGCCAAACGGCGCAAAGAGGAAAACACTTTATCACGCAATAATGCCAATAATTTAAAAGCAATATAGTGTCCTGACATTTGCTCTAAATAACGCAATGCGCCACGAGCCACCGCTAACACGATAAGTGCGGTCAAAATTCCAGAAAAACTTAAATGGGTGTCAAAGTTTAATAAATTCACTAAACCCATCGCCCCAAGTACCATAATAAAGATGGCAGCCAGAAAACCGAGCGTTCCCATGGTGATAGTAAACGCCATGATGTGCGCCAATGGAGTCACTAATTTCAACAAATGCCCCATTACAACAAAACCATTTTTACGCATTTACCACCTCTCTAATTTGTTCTAAATCTTTTTGTTGTTGGAACATTTCAGCATACGCACCTTGTTTTGCCATGAGGTCTTTATGCGTGCCTTGCTCAATCAATTTGCCTTGTTCAAGCACATTAATGCAGTCCGCATTCACGGCATTGGCCAAGCGATGGGAAATCATCACAATGGTTTTTTGTTGTTTAAATTGCTGAATGAACTGCAAAATAATTTCTTCGCTTTCTACATCAATATTACTGGTCGCTTCGTCAAAAATATAAAGTTCGGCATTGTGTAACAAAGCACGCGCTAAAGCTAAACGTTGAATTTGACCGCCAGATAAATTTGCGCCACGGCTTAATAACGGCATATCTAATCCACCGTTATCTCGAACGAATTGCGCCAAATTGACTTGTTCTAAACACGCATAAATTTGTTCATCTGTAGCATCGATTTTCGCCATGGTCATATTTTCACGTAGCGTACCTTTAAACACATAACTGCTATGGCTCACCAAAGACACTTTTTCATAAAACGAATGACGATCAATCT
>CBCSVJ010000313.1:0-1982 GCA_965143545.1 uncultured Haemophilus sp.
TATCCCAAATCTCCAAAACAAATTTGCACCGCACTAATCGCCGCTAAAGAGGCTGTTTCTGTACGTAACACACGCTTTCCTAATAAAATTTCAGTAAATCCTTGTTGTTCAGTTTGAGCGATTTCTTGAGGTGATAAACCACCTTCTGAACCAATAAGCAAACGAACACCTTCTTTTGGAATTAAGGGTAAGGTTTTAATTGAATATTGGGCTCTTGGATGTAAATTCAATTTCAACGCGCCATCATTTTCTGCACACCAATCTTGTAATTTCATTAATGGACGAATTTCTGGTACAACATTACGGCCACATTGTTCACAAGCCGCAATGGCAATTTTTTGCCATTGTTGGATTTTCTTATCCATACGTTCACCATCCAACTTCACACCACAGCGTTCTGACCATAATGGTGTAATCACATTCACGCCTAACTCTACGGATTTTTGAATGGTAAATTCCATTCGATCGCCGCGTGAAATAACCTGCCCTAAATGAATCGATAAATTCGACTCTTTATCACTTAATTCACAACCAAGAATTTCCACTTTAACGGCTTTTTTGCTTGCTTCAATAATTTTTGCTGGATAAATATGATTGCTTCCATCAAATAATTCAATTTGCTCACCTTCTGTCATACGAAGTACACGGCCTACGTGATTAGCTGCATCCTCTAAAAGTTGGCAAATAGATTGATTTTTAAGGGATTCTGGATGATAAATTCTTGGAATACGCATAATATTGAGTCTTTGATATAAGGAAAAAGTGCGGTCATTTTCAACCGCACTTTTAATATTATTCTGTTGCTAAATCTTTTGGCAAGCTTTCTAAAATGGCTCGCCAGTAGGCGGAAGTCACTTGCTTGTGTTTACGAATACATTCCACCACTAGATCGGATTGACCTTTTTCACAAATATCACGCAACTCGACATAGAAATCATACGTCACTTGGCGATGTTTTTCGTCACTAAAGAATAGCAAACCAATTTTATGATAAACCCCACGTAAACTATTGAAAATTAAACGATAGAAAGGTTTATTCGCCATTACGGTAAACTGACGGAATAAGGCATAGTCAAATTCCATATAGCTCTCTGCGGTATTTTCTAATGAATCTAGCCCCTTAAACAAAGCAACAGAAGCTTTAGGCGAATTCTTTACGGCTTCATAAATATAAAATTCAGACATGCGACTACGCAACGAAAGCATATTTTCAATGATTAATGGCGCACTTTGACGATCTAAAGTGATTAAGGTTTCAATAATGCTTGGACCAGCTGTATCCCAAATATTATTGACTTTTGTCGGCTTGCCGTGTTGAATGGTAAGCCAGCCATCACGGGCCAAACGCTGCAATACTTCGCGTAATGTGGTGCGTGTTACACCAATTTTATCAGCTAAATCACGTTCAGAAGGAAGATTGGTGCCTGCGGGAAATACATTATCCCAAATACTTCTAACAATATATTCTTCGGCAAGAGCGGCTGGGCTTTGAGCCCGTAAAAGGGTATTATCTGTTTGCATGAGTATGAAATAAATATAAAAAAGTCTAAAAAGATCAAAAAAATGTGATTTATTCAATAAATCTTCAACTGGTCTATTATCCTTTAAAGCAGTATATATTACAATGACAGGACTATAAAAAAACGGAGTTCGATATGACTTACACACAAGCATTCATGAAAAACTTTCTGGGCGCAAGTCCAGATTGGTATAAATTAACCATTATTGCCTTCTTGGTAATTAATCCGATTTTATTCTTTTTCGTCAGCCCATTTATTGCTGGCTGGCTACTCGTGGCTGAGTTTATTTTCACGCTAGCCATGGCATTAAAATGCTACCCTCTTCAACCAGGTGGTTTATTAGCATTTGAAGCCATTGCCATTGGCATGACGAATGCCGAACACGTTAAAGCGGAGATCGTGGCAAACTTTGAAGTGGTTTTACTTTTAATCTTCATGGTCGCTGGTATTTATTTTATGAAG
>CBCSVJ010000314.1:0-1979 GCA_965143545.1 uncultured Haemophilus sp.
ATTGCGCGTGGTAGTAACTTACATGATTTAGCCGATTATGCGTATGTACAGATCAATGATACACACCCTTCAATGGTGATTCCTGAATTAATTCGCTTATTAACCGAAAAACATAAAATTAAGTTTGCTGAAGCGGTTGAAATCGTACGTAATATGGTGGGCTATACCAACCATACCATTTTGGCTGAAGCATTAGAAAAATGGCCGCTAGATTATTTAGATGAAGTGGTGCCACATTTAGTGGTGATCATTAAGAAATTAGATAAATTAGTGCGTGCAGAATATAAAGATCCAGCAGTACAAATTATTGATAAACAAAAACGAGTGCATATGGCACATATGGATATTCACTTTTCAAATTCTGTGAATGGTGTGGCGGCGTTACATACGGAGATTTTGAAAAATTCAGAACTTAAAGCGTTCTATGCGTTGTATCCTGAAAAATTCAATAATAAGACAAACGGCATTACTTTCCGTCGTTGGTTAGAGTTTTCTAACCAACCATTAGCGGCTTATATTAAAGAATTGATTGGCGATGAATATTTGCATGATGCAACGAAATTAGAGAAATTGTTAGCCTTTAAAGATGCTAAAAAGGTTCATCAACAATTAGCGAAAATTAAGTTTGAAAACAAATTGGCATTAAAAGCGTACCTTAAAGAAAATAAAGGTATTGAGCTAGATGAAAATTCTATCATTGATACGCAAATTAAGCGTTTCCATGAATACAAACGCCAGCAAATGAATGCGCTTTATGTGATTCATAAATACTTAGAAATTAAAGCAGGTAAATTACCAAAACGTAAGATTACCGTGATTTTCGGCGGAAAAGCTGCACCTGCTTATATTATTGCACAGGATATTATTCACTTAATTCTTTGTTTATCTGAGTTAATCAATAATGATCCTGAAGTGAACAAGTATTTAAACGTTCATTTAGTGGAAAACTATAATGTGAGCGTGGCGGAAAAACTCATTCCAGCAACTGATATTTCAGAACAAATTTCACTTGCCTCTAAAGAAGCTTCCGGTACAGGGAATATGAAATTTATGCTTAATGGTGCATTAACCTTAGGCACAATGGATGGGGCTAATGTTGAAATTGCAGAATTAGCCGGTGCTGAAAATATCTATACATTCGGTAAAGATTCAGAAAGCATTATTAAACTTTATGAAACAGCAGGCTATGTTTCAAAAGCGTATTATGAAAACGACAAAGATATTAAAAGAGCGGTTGATTTTATTCTGAATCCTGCCGTGGTGAAATTAGGCAATAAAACACGTTTAGAACGTCTTTATAACGAATTATTGAATAAAGACTGGTTTATGACGTTAATTGACTTTAATGCTTATGTTGAAGCGAAAGAACAAATCTTAGCCGATTATGAAGATCAGGATAGTTGGAATGAGAAAGTCGTTCACAATATCGCCAAAGCGGGCTTCTTTTCATCTGACCGCACGATCGCTCAATATAATGAAGACATTTGGCATTGTGAGGGCTAAGGGGAAGCAATGAAACTACTTACACTGAATGTACACGCTTGGTTAGAAGCTAACCAAGCGGAAAAAATAGAGATTCTTGCTGAAACTATTGTGGAAAAGGGTTATGACATCATTGCCTTACAAGAGGTTAATCAATTGATGTCGTCTCCTGCTATTTCGCCAACGTTAAAGCAAGATAACTATGGTGTCCTTCTGTTAAATAAAATCAATCAACGCGTTGCACAGAAATACTCGCTTTTTTGGAGCAATTCGCATATTGGTTACGATAAATATGATGAGGGCATTGCGTTTTTAACGCGCTTGCCTGTTTATGATGTCGATACGTTTTATTGTAGCCAACATCAACGTCTTGACTCGATTCTTTCACGTAAAATCATTGGGCTGACGGTGGAATATCAAGGCCAGTTAATTGAATGTTATTCTTGCCATATCAATTTGCCAAATTGTGATGGGGAAAACCAACTGGATAATATTCG
>CBCSVJ010000315.1:0-1975 GCA_965143545.1 uncultured Haemophilus sp.
GTTGCTCAAAACAATGTTGTGCGGCACGCTGAACCGCATAATCAAAATGCCCCCAGCGTTGACGTATTTCAGGCAAAATTTGGTTGCGTAAAAAATTGCGATCGTAATGATTATCTTGATTGCTTTCGTCTTCTACCCAAGACAGATTTTCTTGTTGAACATAATGTTCTAATTCATTACGGCTAAAAGATAGGAGCGGGCGTAGAATAGGCATCCCAAATAGTTGGCTTTCTTTTTGCATAGCACCTAAACCCTGTAATCCCGCGCCTCGTTTTAATGCGAGGAAAAAGGTTTCAGTTTGATCATTTAAATGATGTGCAGTGACCAGATATTCATCTGGCTGAATATGTTTTAAAATCGCCTGATAACGGGCTTCTCTAGCGCCGGCTTCAATGCCATCATGCATTTCCACTTTGACTTTTTCAATAATAAGTGGAATGGCAAATTGTTTACAGAGTTGTTGGCAATGAGCCGTCCAAGTATCCGCATTCGGGCTTAATCCGTGATGGATATGGATAGTTCGCAGGCTTAAGTGCGGTCGTTTTTCGCTGAGTTTTTTAACTAAAGAAAGCAGTGCAGTTGAATCCAAACCACCGCTAAAAGCGATGAGAAGCTTATTGACGGTGGTTGGAATTTGTGCTTGGAATAATGAAAAAAGATCCATTAGGCAACTTTAACAGCTTTGTAGTTTGTGCTTGGATTTAAGATCTCAAAACGTGCAGCAATAGGTTGGAGTTCATAAGATTTCAAATCAAAGGTGGTTTTCATTACGCCTGCAACAGCATTATTCATTTTTTCAAACGCTTCAACATCGTTGCCACAGTTTAAGTAATGCGCCAAGAAAGTCCCCGCAATTAAATCACCCACACCAACAGGTTCAAAGTTAAATTTATAAAGCGGACGGCTTAAATGCCATACACCTTCAGGTGTCGCCATAATAATTTCAAAGGTATCAGGATCATTTAATTTACCTGCTTTTCCTAGGTGTTTGACCAACACTTTTTTCACTCCTTTGGCCACTAATGCATTGGCGGCTTTCAGCACATCGTCAAACGTATTGATAGGGAAGTCAGAAAGCGTACGAAGTTCGGAAAGATTTGGGGTCATGATATCCGCACGTGGAATGGCTTTTTCAATTAAGCGTTCACGTACACCATCAGCTACTACGCAGACTTTTTCGGCATTTGGCATCACAGGATCGCACAAGTAAAGTGCATTTGGGTTACGTGCTTTGATTTTTTCTAAAGCATAGATAATTTTGTCAACTTGCTCAGCTGAACCTAAATAGCCAGAAAGCAATGCATCACATTCTTGCAGTTTTCCAATGGCATCTAAACCGTTAGCGATCTCACCAATTTGTTCTTGTGGAATCACCATGCCCGTCCATTTGCCATATTGAGTATGGTTAGAGAATTGCACGGTATTGAGTGCCCACACATCCACGCCTAATAACTGCATTGGAAAGGTGGCGGATTTATTACCGGCAAAACCATAAACTACGTGAGATTGGATAGCTAATACGTTTTTCATTTTGAGTTCTCCTTTTATATTATTTTAGGCATTGATGCTGTTTCTTTCATCCATGCAACATTTTTTTCAAAACACAAAAAAGAGCGGTTAAACTAACCGCTCTTTTTCTATTTTATTAACAATAACCGTAAGACATTAAACGTTCATAACGTCTTTCTAATAAGCCCTCTTTGTCGAAGGTATCGAGTTCGTTTAGTTCTTCAACAAGGCATTGTTTTAAATTACGTGCCATTTCATGAGAATTACGATGCGCACCACCTAATGGCTCTTGAACGATATTATCAATTAAACCCAACTCTTTTAAACGAGTTGCGGTTAAGCCCATGACTTCTGCTGCGGTTGACGCTTTTTCTGCGCTTTTCCATAAGATAGACGCACAGCCTTCTGGTGAAATAACGGAATAAGTTGAATATTGCAACATATTCACTTTGTCGCCGACACCAAT
>CBCSVJ010000316.1:0-1970 GCA_965143545.1 uncultured Haemophilus sp.
CGGAAGTCGGATTGTATTGGTTTTGCCTAGTAGGTTTAATTGGTCAGCTTCTGCACGAAACATTGAACGATAGGACCGTTCATTCACTTTAATAAAGACAGGTTGGATTCCATCCGTAATAAGCCAAGTTTCATTTACTTCGCCACTAGGCACTTTGTTTTTTTCTTTGATGTTATAGTAAGCACCAAATTGATCAGCTAAGACTTGAGAAATTGATTTCCACATAATACGCCTCCTAGACATGGTCGATTCTTCTTCATTCTAACGAAAGCGTTAAAAATTACTGTGATATATCTCAAAAAATAGCAAAAATTTTTGTCATTTTTCACCTGAAACATCAATTCACCAATAAACGCGTGATTTTTTAATGAGTTAGTATTATCATTAAGCGTATTTTTAGTTAGAAAAGATAATCAGGGGAAACTATGCAACATCTGAAAGATCTTGTTGAGAAAGCAAAATCGGCGATTGAACAAATCGAAAATAAAAGTTTAGCCACATTAGATGAAATTCGTGTGGAATATTTTGGTAAAAAAGGGCATTTCACCCAACTTATGCAGGAGTTGCGTAATGTTGCTGCGGAAGAGCGTCCCGCAATGGGCGCTAAAATCAATGAAGCGAAACAAGCTGCATTAGATTTTTTAAATGCTAAAAAAGCAGAATGGGAGCAAGCTGAACTCAATGCGAAATTAGAAAAAGAACGTATTGATGTGAGCCTTCCAGGTCGCAAAACAGAAACGGGTGGTTTACACCCAGTGACCATTACCATCAATCGCGTAACAAAATTCTTTTCAGAGTTAGGTTTTTCTGTGGAAACCGGTCCCGAAATTGAAAGTGATTATTACAATTTCGATGCATTAAATATCCCTAAACATCACCCAGCACGTGCTGATCATGATACTTTTTGGTTTAATCCTGAATTATTACTCCGTACACAAACCTCAGGTGTGCAAATTCGTACCATGGAAAAAATGCAGCCACCTATTCGTATTATGGCGCCAGGTCGTGTATATCGTAACGACTACGATCAAACGCACACACCAATGTTCCATCAAATTGAATTGCTTTATGTAGATAAAAAAGCAAACTTTACCGAGTTAAAAGGCTTATTACACGATTTCTTACGTGCATTTTTTGAAGAGGATTTACAAGTTCGTTTCCGTCCTTCTTATTTCCCATTTACTGAACCTTCTGCAGAAGTTGATGTAATGGGTAAAAATGGTAAATGGTTAGAAGTATTAGGTTGTGGTATGGTGCATCCTAATGTGTTACGTAACGTAGGTATTGATCCAAATGAATATTCTGGCTTCGCAGTAGGCATGGGGGTTGAGCGTTTAACTATGTTACGCTACAACGTCACAGATTTACGTTCATTCTTTGAAAACGACTTACGTTTTTTAAAACAATTTAAGTAATTAACCGTTGGGTTAAATTGACGATAATGATTAATTTAGAACGTAACACGTTCATCAATAAAGGATATAGAGATAATGAAATTTAGCGAAAATTGGGTGAGAGAATGGGTTAATCCATCAATTTCAACAGAGCAGTTATGTGATCAAATCACGATGCTTGGTTTAGAAGTTGATGGTGTTGAAAAAGTAGCAGGCGACTTTACTGGAGTAGTTGTAGGTGAAGTTGTTGAATGTGCACAACACCCAGATGCAGACAAATTACGAGTCACTAAAGTAAATGTTGGTGGCGACCGTTTATTAGATATCGTTTGTGGTGCACCAAATTGCCGTCAAGGTTTAAAAGTGGCATGTGCAACTGAAGGTGCGGTATTACCTGGTGATTTTAAAATTAAGAAGACTAAATTACGTGGACAACCTTCAGAAGGGATGCTTTGTTCATTCTCTGAATTAGGCATTGATGTAGATGCAGATGGTATTATTGAGCTACCGTTAGATGCACCAGTGGGTACAAATCTACGTGAATATTTAGATTTAGATGATAAAGCCATTGAAATC
>CBCSVJ010000317.1:0-1968 GCA_965143545.1 uncultured Haemophilus sp.
AGGCGATTTTGGTGAGTCATTCCGTACTCGACAGCCTGTTCTGACTGAGTTTTTCACACTCTTTCCTGCCACGTTTGAATTAGCTTTCTTTGCACTATTTTGGTCATTAATTGCTGGTATTACGTTAGGAACGATTGCGGCCGTCAAGAAAGATAGTTGGATTTCTCATACCGTGACAGCCATGTCATTAACGGGTTATTCCATGCCAATTTTCTGGTGGGGATTAATTTTGATCTTATATGTTTCACCTTGGTTTGGTTTACCACAAGGTGGGCGTTTAGAAGACAGTTTCTGGATCGATACCCCAACCGGTTTTATGTTAATCGATACTTGGCTTTCAGGTGTACCAGGTGCTTTTGAAAATGCAGTTAAGTCATTGATTCTACCTGCTATTGTATTAGGTACTATTCCACTTGCAGTGATTACCCGAATGACACGTTCTTCAATGTTGGAAGTGTTAGGGGAAGATTATATTCGTACCGCAAAAGCCAAAGGCTTAAGTTATACCCGAATTGTAATTTTTCACGCACTGCGCAATGCGCTCATCCCTGTTGTAACAGTCGTGGGCTTGATTGTAGGGCAGTTATTATCCGGTGCAGTTTTAACCGAAACAATTTTCTCATGGCCGGGTATTGGTAAATGGATTATTGATGCGATTACCAATCGCGATTATCCCATCTTACAAGGCGCAGTGTTGATTATTGCTACAATTATTATTGTGGTGAATTTGACGATCGATTTACTTTCTGGCGTGGTAAACCCACGTATTCGCCATCAATAAGGAGCCTTATTAATGACGGAACAAACTTTACCTATTGAAACCTTCGCACCGCGCACACCGCTGCAGGAGTTTTGGTTTTATTTCAAACAAAATAAAGGGGCGGTGATTGGGCTCACTTTTATCCTTGCTGTGGCATTAATCAGTATTTTTGCCCCTTGGATAGCACCTTTTGATCCTCTCGAACAAAATCGTTCAGCGCTATTGTTACCGCCAGCTTGGTATGAAGGTGGTAATTCCGCTTATTTGCTTGGTACAGATGACATTGGCCGAGATATTCTTTCTCGCATTATTTATGGTACGCGCATTTCTGTTTTTGCGGGTTTCATTATTGTGATTTTATCTTGCATTTTAGGGACGAGTCTTGGCTTGCTCGCAGGCTATTATGGTGGAGCATTAGATACATTAATTGTTCGTTTCATTGACATCATGTTGGCTATCCCAAACTTGCTTTTAACCATTGTGGTGGTGTCAATTTTAGAACCTTCTTTAACGAATGCGACGTTGGCAATTGCCGTGGTATCCATTCCAAGCTATGTGCGCTTAACACGTGCGGCAGTATTAAACGAGAAAAACAGAGATTATGTCACCTCTTCACGAGTGGCGGGAGCAAGCGTATTACGTTTAATGTTTATTGTCATTTTACCGAATTGCCTTGCACCGCTTATCGTACAAATGACGATGGGGATTTCTAATGCGATTTTAGAATTAGCGACTTTAGGTTTCTTAGGTATCGGCGCAAAACCACCAACACCAGAATTGGGTACTATGTTATCTGAATCACGTAGCTTTATGCAGGCGGCAAACTGGTTGGTTACCATTCCAGGTTTAGTAATTTTATCGCTTGTTTTAGCATTTAACTTAATGGGTGACGGGTTGCGTGATGCACTCGATCCAAAATTAAAACAATAGGGGGCAGAATGGCATTGTTAGATGTAAAAGAACTTTCTGTTCACTTTGGGGATGAAAAAGCACCTTTTAAAGCGGTGGATCGTATTAGCTACCAAGTTAATCAAGGCGAAGTATTAGGCATTGTTGGAGAGTCGGGCTCGGGAAAATCAGTGAGTTCCCTTGCAGTGATGGGCTTGATTGATTTTCCAGGGCGTGTTTCAGCGAAAGGGCTAGAATTTGAAGGTAAAGATCTCTTAAGCTTACCGCCAAAAGAAAAGCGGGAATTAGTTGGCGCAGAT
>CBCSVJ010000318.1:0-1967 GCA_965143545.1 uncultured Haemophilus sp.
AGGGGTAGGGTGAGGGTTAGCAAGCCGCTGGCGTGCCTCTTTAGCGAAAGATACGAATCTGTTATCCGAACGCGATTCGGTTTTTGAAAAAGCCGTGGTGCCAAGGGGGCAGGGGATTCATTATGAGGTGCTTTATGTTTTCGACTGTGATTACTGCTGCTGTTTTATATATTGCTACAGCAGTAGATTTGTTGGTAATACTATTAATATTTTTTGCTAGAGCAAATACTAGAAAAGAATA
The DNA here is from genome assembly GCA_965143545.1 of uncultured Haemophilus sp. Lineage (GTDB taxonomy): Bacteria > Pseudomonadota > Gammaproteobacteria > Enterobacterales > Pasteurellaceae > Haemophilus_D. Next base: position 242 of record CBCSVJ010000318.1, read on the forward strand.
TCGAGATATTTATATCGGACAATATTTAGGTTCTGTAATTTTAATATTAGTTAGTTTATTTCTAGCTTTTGTTTTGAATTATGTTCCGGAAAAATGGGTGTTGGGTTTATTAGGTTTAATACCGATTTACTTAGGTATTAAAGTTGCTATTTACGACGATTGTGAGGGCGAAAAAAGAGCTAAAAAAGAATTGGATGAAAAAGGGTTGTCAAAATTAGTCGGTATTGTTGCTTTGGTTACAGTTGCTAGTTGTGGTGCAGATAATATTGGACTTTTTGTTCCTTACTTTGTGACTTTAGATCTTGTCGACTTATTAGTTACTCTTCTTGTATTTTTAATATTGATTTTTGTTTTAGTATATACAGCACAAAGATTGGCTAATATTTCAGGTGTTGGTGAAATTGTAGAGAAGTTTAGTCGTTGGATAATGGCTGTTATTTATATTGGTTTAGGGTTATTTATTATTATTGAAAATAATACAATTCAAACAATAATATCAATAATATGAATGATACGGGCATTTGAGTATCTGACAAACCTTCGACTTGCTTCTTCAATACAAGATACAACCCTGTCCGCCCAATAAATCCATATCCGAAAGCATCTTCATGCAGAATTAAGCCAAACCATGAATAAGTTTTTCACCCACCCCATGCGGCTGTTTTTCGTCGGTGCGGCGGTGCTTGCCATACTCGGCGCGTTGGTGTTTTTCATCAGCTTCGGTGCCGTCATTTTGAAATGAAACCAAATCAAAGCCGATTGAACCATCGTCCACTTGGGTACGACCATCACGTCCGCCGGTTGCTGTTGCTGATGTTTTGTAGAAAATTTTCATGATATTGTCCTCAATTCAATATTGGTTAAATGTTTTGGCGTACTGCCGTTGAAAGTGAGTTCATTATATTGAACGGCAATATGAAGTGTTATATGATTTATCCAAATTACTTGCCTATTCCTACAAAACTATGTTCTCAACTGAAACGATAGAACGCTTATTACAAGTTATTCCACATAACGAACTCTATTCATCACCGATTAAAGGCTTATTTCTTCGCCATTCAGATCAACCATTTTGTTACGAAGGTATTATTCAAGAGCCGAGCATTTGCATCGTGTTAAGCGGAGAACGTGAAGTGCAGCTAGGCGAACAATGCTACCGATTTGATAATCAACATTTTATGTTTTGCCCAGTAAACATACCGATGCGTGGAGAGATTAAATATGCAGCGCCACAAAAGCCGTTTTTAGTGATGTCGATGAAAATTGATATTGAATGCGTTGGCAAGATTTTATTAGCAAATCCAAACCTTGCAGATGATGTTCAACAGGGCGATGAGGGTTTTGCACAATGGCATTTGGATGAATCTCTCAAAAATGCTGTTGAACGCTTATTGCTCTTGCACGAAAATCCAAAAGATATTGAGTTTCTTGCACCGCTTATCCAACAAGAAATATATTATCGACTCCTTACAGGCGAACAAGGTGGCAAATTTAAAGCCATGGTAAGCAATGGATCGCACACCAAAAAAATCGCCCAAGCCACCTATTATCTGCAACAACATTTTAGTGAAACCATCACTGTGGAAACCTTGGCAAATCTAAGTGGCATGTCATTATCTGGATTTCATAGTCATTTCAAGAAGATAACCAGCCTTTCACCGCTACAATATCAAAAATCATTACGTTTGATGGAAGCCAGACGATTGATCGCACAAGAAGGACGAGG
>CBCSVJ010000319.1:0-1966 GCA_965143545.1 uncultured Haemophilus sp.
TGAATTAACTGAGCGTTTATCCGATTACTATTCGCCGGATGATGTGGAGCTACAGCCAGCACCCAAATCTGAAGCGAAGTCCTAGAGAATAATTATGAGCAATATGACGGACGATTCCCAACCGTTAATTACCCATCTTGTTGAACTCAGAAACCGCTTATTACGTTGTGTAATTTGTATTTTAGTGGTTTTTGTGGCGTTGGTTTATTTTTCTAATGATATTTATCATTTTGTCGCTGCACCTTTAACAGCGGTGATGCCAAAAGGTGCAACGATGATTGCAACCAATATCCAAACGCCTTTCTTTACGCCAATTAAATTAACCGCGATTGTTTCGGTGTTTATTTCTGTACCTTATTTGCTTTATCAAATTTGGGCATTTGTTGCACCAGCACTGTATCAACATGAAAAACGTTTAATTTATCCGTTATTATTTTCCAGTACAGTTTTATTCTATTGCGGTGTAGCGTTTGCTTATTATGTTGTTTTCCCTTTCGTATTTAGTTTCTTTACGCAAACTGCACCAGAAGGGGTAGCTATCGCAACAGATATCAGCAGTTACCTTGATTTTGCGCTAGCATTATTCTTAGCTTTCGGTGTGTGCTTTGAAGTACCCGTTGCCATTATTTTGCTTTGCTGGACAGGTGTCACAACCACGAAAGCATTGGCGGCAAAACGCCCTTATATTATTGTGGGAGCATTCTTTGTTGGCATGATCTTAACGCCACCAGACGTGTTCTCTCAAACTTTACTTGCTGTACCAATGTGTCTTCTCTTTGAATTAGGCTTGTTAGTTGCACGTTTCTATCAACCGAAAGAGGATGAAGAAGAGGCAACTGATGAGGAAAGTGCGGTAGAAAATCAGGGTGATTTGAATCACAAAGATTAAGAAAATGGGCGTAGGTGATACGCCCTTTTAACATCATAAAAACAGGAAATATTATTATGACTCAACAAATTTTAGGCGGTTTTCCAACCCGTCGTCTTCGTCGTTTACGTAAACATGATTTTAGTCGCCGTTTAGTGGCAGAAAATACTTTAACCGCGAATGATTTAATTTATCCGGTATTTATCATTGAAGGCGAAAATCATCGTGAACCAGTCCCTTCTATGCCTAAAGTTGAACGTTTAACGATCGATCAGTTATTAATCGAAGCAGGTCTTTTAGTGAAATACGGCGTGCCAGTGATCTCATTATTCCCTGTAGTTGAGCAAGATAAAAAATCTTTAATGGCGGATGAGGCATTTAACCCGAACGGTTTGGTACAGCGCGCAGTGAGAGCATTGAAAGCCGCTTATCCAGAATTAGGTGTATTAACCGATGTCGCACTCGATCCTTATACACTACATGGACAAGACGGGATCATTGATGAAGAAGGCTATGTATTAAACGATATTACAACAGATATCCTGATTAAACAGGCTGTTTCACACGCTGAAGCGGGTGCAGATATTGTTGCACCGAGTGATATGATGGATGGACGTATTGGTCGTATTCGTCAGGCATTGGAAGAAAATGGTCATATCAATACGCAAATTATGGCGTATTCTGCAAAATATGCGTCTAATTATTATGGTCCATTCCGTGATGCGGTCGGTTCTGCCGGCAACCTGAAAGGTGGAGACAAGAAAACCTATCAACTAGATCCAGCCAACGGTAATGAAGGCTTGCAAGAAGTGGCTCTTGATTTACAAGAAGGGGCAGATATGGTGATGGTGAAACCAGGTATGCCATATTTAGACATGGTATATCGCGTGAAAGACTATTTCGGTGTGCCAACCTTTGCTTATCAAGTTTCTGGTGAATATGCGATGCATATGGCGGCCATTCAAAATGGTTGGTTGAAAGAAAAAGAATGCATTATGGAATCATTGCTTTGCTTTAAGCGTGCGGGTGCGGATGGTATTTTGACGTATTTTGCGAAGCAAGTCGCTGAATGGCTTTACTTAGAAGGTAAAAATAAAT
>CBCSVJ010000320.1:0-1948 GCA_965143545.1 uncultured Haemophilus sp.
ATTTGACACAAGAATATAATTTTAGCTTAGTTTTCAATTTCTACTTTTATCGTGATTGGGTTTGTGACAAAATTGGAGCGTTTTGTTCGCCATTAAATCAAGAAAAGTGCGGTCAAATTTTTGCATGTTTTAGAGGTAAATTATGACACAACAATATTCTATCGATACATTATTAGCCCAAGCGGGAAATCGCAGTGATGAGCGCACTGGTGCGGTTTCTACACCTATTTATCTTTCAACGGCTTATGGCCACCACGGGATTGGTGAAAGTACCGGGTTTGATTATACGCGTACGAAAAACCCAACGCGTAGTGTTTTGGAAGATACCTTAGCAAAATTAGAAAATGGTGATCGTGGTTTTGCCTTTTCCTCCGGCATGGCGGCAATTCAAGTGCTAATGAACCTATTTAAAGGTCCTGATGAATGGATTGTGTCAAGTGATGTATATGGTGGGACTTATCGTTTATTAGATTTTGCCTATAAAAATAACAACAGTGTAAAACCTGTTTATGTGAATACAGCTTCTTTAGCTGAAATTGAAGCTGCGATTACAGCGAATACAAAAGCGATTTTTATTGAAACTCCATCTAATCCATTAATGGAAGAGTGTGATGTGGCAGAAATTTCAAAATTAGCGAAAAAACACAACTTGTTAATGATTGTAGACAATACTTTCTTAACTCCTGTGCTATCTCGTCCATTAGATTTAGGCGCGGATATTGTAATCCACAGTGGCACAAAATATATTGCAGGTCACAATGATAGTTTAGTGGGATTGATTATTGCAAAAGGACAAGAGCTTTGTGATCGTATCGCTTATATTCAAAATGGTGCAGGTGCCGTACTTTCGCCGTTTGATTCTTGGTTAACCGTGCGTGGAATGAAAACCCTTTCATTACGTATGAAACGCCATCAAGATAATGCGAAGGCGATTGCGGAATTTTTACGCGAACAGCCACAAATTGATAGCGTATTATATCCAAACAAAGGCGGTATGCTTTCTTTCCGTTTGAAAGATGAAAATTGGGTAAATACGTTCTTAAAATCAATCAAATTGATTACCTTTGCGGAAAGCTTAGGCGGTACAGAAAGTTTTATTACCTATCCTGCAACTCAAACTCATATGGATATTCCAGAAGCGGAACGTGTTGCTCGTGGTATTACAAACACATTATTGCGTTTTTCTGTTGGCTTAGAAGATGTAGAAGACATCAAAGCCGATTTATTACAGGCGTTTGCACAACTTAAATAATTAGTTTTTATCAATCGGACTAATCTGTGCAATCCAATATACCTTGTGCTATTATGCACAACATCAATTAACTTAGGTGTTGATTCGTCAGCACTATTCAATAAGGAAACAAAAATGAGCGAAGTATTACATATTAATGATGCAGATTTTGAAACAACCGTTGTGCAATCTGATATCCCTGTATTAGTAGATTTCTGGGCGCCATGGTGTGGCCCTTGCAAAATGATTGCGCCAATTTTAGATGAAATCGCACCTGAATTCGCAGGTAAAGCAAAAATCGTTAAAATCAACGTAGATGACAACCAATTAGTTGCAGGTCAATTTGGGGTACGTAGTATCCCAACTTTACTACTCTTCAAAAATGGCCAACTTGTAGCAACACAAGTGGGTGCATTGCCAAAAAATCAATTAGCGGCGTTTATTAATCAACACCTATAATTGAGTTATTAAATCTAAGGAGCGGTCAAAAATAGCGATGTTTTGATCGCTCTTATTTTTTCTCTCGCCAATAAGTGGCAAAACGAGGTTTTCCAGAATTAGTTAATCCACGATATTTGTAGGTAATCGTGCTACCAATAGGCGGTGGATTTTCACGCTCACTCAGATTAAATCCTGAACCGATTTTGAATTTTCCACGATGATTTTCACAGGTGAGCGATCCGAGTATATTCTCAAATTGTCCTTTCCCTTTGTGAT
>CBCSVJ010000321.1:0-1945 GCA_965143545.1 uncultured Haemophilus sp.
AAAGCCAATTCAAACGTGGCAGGGAAAAGTGTGAAAAACTCCCTCAGAACAGGTTGTTGAGTACGGAATGATTCACCAAAATCGCCTTGTATTACATTACCAATATAATTGAAATATTGCTGATACAACGGTAAATCGAGACCAAGTTGCTTCACCATTTGTTGATGAACTTCTGGCGTCAAACCTCGCTCTCCCATCATAATCTCCACGGGATCACCCGGAATAAAATGAATGAGAGCAAAAGTCACAAAAGTAATGGCGATAAAGGTAGGAATCACCATTAAAATACGTTTTAAAATAAATTTAAACATCTACTTCCTACATGATAAAAGTGCGGTCGTTTCTTCGAACGTTTTCGCACTGGCATATTGAATATGAACACAAGTATTCATACTCGTTGCAATAAAATCCTCCCGATTCTACCGCACTTTTTCTAATTTTGCCAAATGCGCAATCAGCCACTTAATGCCTTGAGCTTGGAAAGCAATTTGTAAACGGGTGTTATTATCTGAGCCTTCAACGTTTATAACAGTGCCAAAACCAAACTTTTCATGTTTCACTTTTTGCCCCATTTTCCATTCATTTTCTAGCAAACTCGTGCTTAAACTTCCTACTTTCGCTTGGTTTAATGCTCGGGTGACTGTTCCACGCAAACGGATTTCTTGAATACACTCTGATGGCAATTCTGTGATAAATCGCGAAGGCAAATGACGTTCTTCTTTCGTATAAACACGACGGCTTTCTGCATAACAAATCGTCAGTTTTTGCTTAGCTCGAGTAATGCCCACATAAGCAAGACGGCGTTCTTCCTCCAAACGACCAGGCTCTTCAAATGAACGGAAACTTGGGAATACACCCTCTTCTACCCCCACCATAAATACGCGCGGGAATTCCAAGCCTTTTGCAGAGTGTAAAGTCATCATTTCCACACAAGATTGATGCGGCGAAGCCTGCTCTTCTCCCGCCTCTAAAGAAGCATGAGTTAAAAAGGCGGTAAGATCGGTCATATCCTCTGCGTCATCAGGTTTGATAAATTCTCGGGTTGCCGTCACCAATTCTTCTAAGTTTTCAATACGCACTTCACCTTTCTCGCCTTTTTCCTGTTTATACATATCGTATAAGCCTGAATGTTTAATCACGAAATCAGTCTGTGCAAACAATGGCATTTCGGCTGTATCAACCTGCAAAGAATTAATCAACTCTTGGAAACGCAGTAATGCAGTTGAAGCACGTCCCGTGAGCATATTTTCTTGTGTGGCTACTTGAACAGCTTGCCATAAGGTAATTTGACGTTCACGGGTTAAATTTCGTAACACATCTAAAGTACGATCGCCAATACCACGCGTAGGCGTATTAATCACACGTTCAAACGCGGCATCATCTTGACGATTATTAATTAAGCGTAAATATGCCAACGCATCTTTAATTTCTTGGCGCTCGAAGAATCGCATCCCTCCATAAATTCGATAAGGAATTTGACAACGAATCAAGGCTTCTTCAATGACGCGAGATTGGCTATTACTACGATATAAAACAGCACAATCATCTAATTTCCCACCGTCATCTACCCAGTTTTGAATTTGAGACGCCACAAATTTTGCTTCATCTAACTCATTAAATGCTGCATAAATACCCACTGGCTCGCCCATTTCACCGTCAGTCCATAAATTCTTACCGAGGCGATCACTATTATTCGAAATAAGTTGGTTGGCACTTTTCAGAATATTGCCGGTAGAACGATAATTTTGCTCCAAACGAATAGTTTCAGCGTTGAAATCTTTTAGGAATTTTTGAATATTTTCGACCTGTGCACCACGCCAACCATAAATGGATTGGTCATCATCGCCCACAATCATCACTTTGCCCGTATTACCGGCAAGAATTTTGATCCAGGCATATTGGATTTTATTGGTATCTTGAAACTCATCCACCAAAATATGCTGAA
>CBCSVJ010000322.1:0-1935 GCA_965143545.1 uncultured Haemophilus sp.
TTTTCGCGTAACCATAAAATAACCGCACGCAAAGCAAAAGTCATGATTAATGCAATAAAATAGGGAGCCAGTTCCGCACGATCGACATGTTGCATAATGAGCTTGTCGAGCAATGACGCAAGAAAATAGGTTTGAGCCACAAGAATTAAGGAGGAAAGTGTGGCAAGGGCAATATTGGTGCGCATTAATTTTTTAACAGGTTGTTGCTGCGCACGAAGCCATTTTTGTAAATATTTTTGGCGAAGTTTGTCCATAGATTTGTAGAGTTAGTATTTAAAAAGTTCTCCCTCTCTATTGAGAGGGAGCTTGAAGGGCGAGTTTATTGATACAAAATTGATTCTTTAAAATCTCCCTTAACCCCTCTTGGCTAAAGAGGGGGAAATAAATAAGGAAATTTATTTATTCTTGAGCATCTAAATAACGTTCAGCATCTAATGCAGCCATACAGCCTGTACCCGCTGAAGTAATGGCTTGTCGATAGTTGTGATCCATTACATCACCAGCAGCAAATACGCCTTCTACAGAGGTTGCTGTTGCATTGCCTTCAAGACCAGATTTAACGACGATATAACCGTTGTTAAGTTCAAGCTGACCTTGGAAGATTTCAGTGTTTGGCGCATGACCGATGGCAATAAATAAACCGTCTAATTTGATGTCCTCTTTTTCGCCGGTTTTCACGTTTTCTAAACGTACACCAGTTACGCCCATGTTATCGCCTAACACTTCATTCAAAGTGCGGTCAGTATGAAGCACGATTTTGCCTTCTTCGACTTTTTTGTATAAGCGATCGATTAAGATTTTTTCTGCGCGGAAACTATCGCGACGGTGGATTAAATGTACTTCAGAAGCAATATTAGCCAAGTAAAGTGCTTCTTCAACGGCGGTATTTCCACCACCGACAACTGCAACCGGTTTATTGCGATAGAAGAAACCATCACAGGTTGCGCAAGCTGAAACGCCACGGCCTTTATAAGCGGTTTCAGATTCTAATCCGATATAACGTGCTGATGCCCCTGTTGCGATGATTAATGCATCACATGTGAAAGTTTGCATATCGCCATAAAGTTTGAATGGGCGAGAAGATAAATCAACTTTGTTAATATGATCAAACACGATTTCCGTTTCAAATTTTTCGGCGTGTTGCAACATACGTTGCATTAAACCTGGACCAGTGGTCATTTCAAAATCACCCGGCCAGTTTTCAATTTCATCAGTAGTGGTAAGTTGCCCACCTTGTTGAAGACCGGTCACTAAAACAGGTTTTAAGTTTGCGCGAGCAGCATAAATAGCGGCGGTATAACCCGCAGGGCCTGAACCTAAAATTAATAATTTGCTGTGTTTAACGTCTGACATAAAGAATCCTTTGTTTATAAAATAAAGCATGAGGCTTTTGGAATTCGTTCATTATAAAGCCTTCATGCATAAAAAAATAGTTGATCGTATTAGTAAAGCAATGAATACAGCAATCGGCGATATTTATTGGTGATAGGATCCGCATTGCCAATGGCTGATAAAATAGATAAAAACTGTTGTTTCACTTCACCATTTTCCGCAGAAAGATCTTGTTTAAGAATGCTAAATAATAAATCCAATGCTTCTTCGTTTCGATTGGCTTGATGTAGCTGAACTGCCAATTTCAACGCAATTTCAGGCGTTGGATTTTTCGCGTAATCCGCTTGTAATTGCTGAATTTCTGGCGTATCGGCTGCTTTAATTAAAAGCTCGATCTGTGCCTGTAAGCCATGCCAACGGCTGTCGCGATCCTGAATAGGGATTTGCGCTAAAATATCTGCCGCAGGCTGTGTTTTCTTCATGGCAATATAGGTTTCCGCATAAAGTAATGCGACATCGCTGTTTTTCTTATCTGAAAGCTCCCAGGCTTCTTTCAGTAATGGAAGGGCTGAGTCGTAATCTTCCACTTGTAAAAAATCCAAG
>CBCSVJ010000323.1:0-1915 GCA_965143545.1 uncultured Haemophilus sp.
CACTACGGGACGATAACGCACTTCAACGGGATAGGTTCTGCCCGAGACTTCGATAATTGGGGCATTGTTGAAATGTTTGGAAAAACGTTCCACATCAATGGTCGCAGAAGTGATGATAAGTTTTAAATCGCGACGACGTGGTAAAAGCTGTTTCAGATAACCGAGAATAAAATCGTTATTTAGGCTACGTTCGTGGGCTTCATCGATAATCAAGCAAGAATATTGATTGAGAAAACGATCGTTTTGAATTTCTGCTAATAAGATCCCGTCGGTCATCAATTTGATTTGTGTATCATCACTGATTTGATCGTTAAAACGAACCTTATAACCAACTAAACCGCCAAGCTCCGTTTCCAGTTCTTCCGCAATACGCGCAGCCACCGAACGAGCGGCAATACGACGCGGCTGAGTATGTCCAATCATGCCCAAATTGCCGAAACCTAATTCCAAACACATTTTCGGCAATTGGGTGGTTTTACCTGAACCAGTTTCCCCTGCCACCACAATGACCTGATGCTCAGAAAGCAGTTTTTGAATTTCTGCTTTGCGTTGGCTAACGGGCAAACTCTCTGGAAAAATAATCGGATTTTTAACCGCACTTTTACGATTTTCTACACGCAATTGAGCCTGTTCAATCTGCAACTGAATTTCAGCAGCAACAGCTTGTTGAGCTTCTGGGCTTTTAATTTTTCCAATCCCATGAATGCGGGCGGATAAACGACGTTGATCCACCAGCATGATATCCTTGAGTTTCGAAAAGAGAGATTGTTGTATCGGATTTAATTCACGTTTGACTGATTTGTTCTTCATACTGATTTACTTTTAAAACCACCGTAAGCCAAGCAAAGCCAACCAATTAAAAATAACGTTCCGCCAATCGGTGTCACCCAAACGAGGAACTTGCCTGCACCAAGCGCAAGTGCATAAAGGCTGCCACTAAAAAGAAGAATACCGTACGCCCAACTCCCTGCTGCAACATTAGCCATTTTATTGGTAGCCAATGACTCTCTGCACAATTGCAAAATGCCAATCGCTAAAATAGCAATAGTGTGGAACATTTGATATTTCACACCTGTTTCAATCCACGCTAATTCTTTAGGTTCTAAAACCTTACTTAATCCATGTGCCGCACAAGCACCACTCGACACACATAAAAAACCGCTTAATCCCGCGATAAATAACCATTTGTTTTTCATTTAAAATTTTCCTATTAATACAGCTAAAATACCTGCGGCGATTAGAGGTCCCACCGGAATACCGCCTAAGAAAGAAACTCCAATAATCGTACCAATTAATAATCCTGTCACCAAAACAGGTTGTTCACTCATTAATGGTACGCCTTTCCCTGCAAGCCATGCGACGAATACCCCTGTTAAAATAGAAACGCCCATTTTCCAGTTTAAAAATGAACTGAGATCGGGAAGTTGGATTTTTCCCGAGACTAATGGCGCAAGCACACCAATCGTTAAAATGATGATCCCGATTTTGACACCGTATTGTTCGAGTATAGGAATGTATTTGGATAATAAGGTTTGCTGCATGATTAATAACACAGCTGCTGAGATGGTGATCGCACTGTTTTGGCTAATTAATCCTAAAACGATTAAGAAAACCAACAACAACGCTATCATATTGAATTGTAATGACATAATACCTCTAAAGTGCGGTCACAAAACTGACCATTTTTATGCGTGTAAAGTTTTTGTAAATTATACCAATTTCTTGCTTTTCTGTGTTTTTTATTTACCTAAAAAAGGCTAGAATACAAGAGAACTTTCTTCTCATACTCCCTGTTTTTACTAAAGTTTCTTTGCCCTATGTCGAATGCCGTCAGCCCTGAATTAATTAAAACTGTTGTTCTACTTGCTACCAGCGTAACCATCGTGCCGCTTTTTAAGCGTATTGGGTTAGGTAG
>CBCSVJ010000324.1:0-1915 GCA_965143545.1 uncultured Haemophilus sp.
ATATATCCAAATAATCCTTTTATTTAATACTATAGACGTACAAAATATTTTTATAACTTAGGTTCTATAAAAAAATACCGCCTGTTGTGTAACGAGCGGTATTTCTAGATAGAGGGAAGTGGTTATTAAATGATTAATTGACCGACAATACTGCGAGTTTCTTCTCGTACTTCGGTGAGTTTTACTTTCACTAAGTCACCGATTTTGTAACGGCGCTCCCCTTGAATATACAGCGCTAATTCATCAGCATTCACTTGCATTTCATCTTTATTTGGATGCAATGTGGAGGCTGGTACGAACATAGATGCGCCATTTTCTAATAATTGAACACGTAAACCGCCACGCATCACATCTTGTACTTCTGCATCAAATTCCACATTTTCAGCTACTTTATCAGCAAGGTAGCGACAATATAGCCAATCGGCAATATCACGCTCAACCAAGCGATTTTGACGACGGGCTTCTTGTAAGCGAGCAAGGACTTCATCTTTGGGTTTTTCACAAGCTTGCTGTGTGAGCACGGCTTTAATTAAACGATGGTTCACCATATCGGAATATTTACGGATAGGCGATGTCCAGGTTGCATAACCTTCTAATCCAAGCCCAAAATGTGGAGCAAGTTCCGATTTAAACTCCGCAAAGGTTAAATAACGACGTAAACGGAATTCTAAATAGTCACCTTCAATCGGTTCAATATCATGACGCATTTGGCAATAACCTTTTAAGGTTGCCAAATTTTCCACCGAATAACGCTCAGCAAGCTCGGCTTGATTTTCTTCATTAGCTAAATTTGCCATTAAGAAATTATGGGCATTTTCTAAGAATTTCTTATCAAAGCCAGTATGTGTATTAAAAATACCGGTTTGTGCATGCTCAGCTAAGAATTGAGCCGCACAGATATTGGCAATAATCATGGATTCTTCCACGATTTGATTTGCAATACGACGATATTCCGCCTTAATTTCTTTTACTTTGCCATTTTCAGCGAGAATAAAAGAGTAATCCGGTTTCTCTTTAAATAACAATGAATGGGTTTTACGCCATTGAATACGCGCTTGAGTAAATTGATGTAACCAATCAATTTGTTGGGCAATTTCAGGTGTTTCCGGTTGCCATACATCCGGTACTTGTTCTAAATAATCTGAAATCTTGTTATAGGCTAATTTCGCTTTAGATTGCACATAAGCGGATACAAAACGTGGTTTAGCCGTAATATTACCTTCAAGATCCGTTTCAATGTAACACACTAATGCAGGGCGAGTTTCATTTGCCATTAATGAACATAATTCATCAGATAATTCACGCGGCAACATAGGAATGTTGAAGCCCGGCAAATAATTGGTGAAACATCGCTGTTTCGCATCTTTTTCAATTTGTGAATCTAATGCAATGTAAGCTGTGGGATCCGCAATGGCAACGACTAATCGCCAGCCAGTTTGCATACCATTTTGCTCGATAGGTTCAATGTAAAGGGCATCATCCATATCCTGTGTGCTTTCAGAGTCAATAGTAACAAAATGAAGTGCGGTCAGATCTTCACGAGTTTGTTGATCTAACATCTCATAGTTTTCTGCACCTTGTACCGGATGACGAGATTGTTCATGGCGTGCCAACGTAATCCACCAAGGAGCTAATTCATCATCAGCACGGCAGATAAATTGATTGATGGTGGCATAGAAAAAGCGATCATCACGTAATGGGTGCGTTTTCAAATTTGCGACGACCCAGTCTCCTTCTTGTAATTCATCTTTGACGGATTTGGCTTGTTGCGCACCAATGGGTTGGTTGATACTTGGGTGATCAACCAAAACTTGCAATTTCTTTTCTTTATTGAACCGCACTTTGGAAATAAAGCGCGTGAGCATTGGCTCAATTAATTATTAAGGTTCAGCTTGCTCTTTATCGAATTGCTTTT
>CBCSVJ010000325.1:0-1913 GCA_965143545.1 uncultured Haemophilus sp.
TGTGGTGGAGCAAGTTTTAAAAGACCCTTTTATTGCTAACCCTGTTAATCTCAATCAGCAACGTCATTTACTGATTATTACCGGCCCAAATATGGGCGGTAAAAGTACCTATATGCGTCAAACAGCTTTAATTACGTTAATGGCGTATATAGGCAGTTTTGTGCCAGCTGATAGTGCGGTTATTGGGCAAATTGATCGTATTTTTACTCGAATTGGTGCCTCTGATGATTTAGCATCCGGTCGTTCTACATTTATGGTAGAAATGACCGAAATGGCGAATATTCTTCATCAAGCCACTTCACAAAGTTTAGTTCTTATTGATGAAATTGGACGAGGCACTTCTACTTATGATGGGCTTTCTTTAGCTTGGGCTTGTGCTGAATGGTTGGCGAAGAAAACTCGTTCGCTTACGTTATTTGCGACCCATTATTTTGAACTCACTGCGCTTCCAGAACAAATTGAAGGCATTGCTAATATTCATTTAGATGCATTAGAACATAACAATACCATCGCCTTTATGCACGCGGTTCAAGACGGTGCGGCAAGTAAAAGTTATGGTCTTGCTGTTGCAGCGCTAGCTGGTGTACCACAATCTGTCATTAAACTGGCGAAGCAAAAATTACATCAGTTAGAAAAATTGTCTGCACAAAATGGTGATCAACAAATTCAACATTTAAGAGCATTAAATCAACATCAAGGTGAATTGGCTTTTGAAGCTGAACCAGATGCTTTACGTGAAGCCATTGAGCAGCTTGATCCAGATGAATTAAGTCCAAAACAAGCCTTAGCTTATTTGTATCAATTGAAGAAAATGCTGTAAGAAATAAAAAAAGAGCGGTCAAAAAATTCATTGTTTTTTATGACCGCTCTTTTATTTTCACTAATTTCTTAAAATCTCATAGATTTCAGAATCTTTTCTATCGAGATAATGGATGGATTGGATTTTACGAATCGTGCGTGATTTACCACGGATTAATAAAGTTTCTGTGGTGGCCAAGTTACCACGGCGAGAAATTCCTTTGAGCAATTCACCGTGCGTAATTCCCGTTGCGGCAAAAACAAGATTATCATCACGCACTAAATCTTCTAATTTTAAGATTTCATTGACCTTCACACCTAAGGCTTCACAACGTTGAACTTCTTCAGCGGCAATTTTACGGTTTTCTTCTGTATCGCCTTTCACTTCATTACGTGGAATAAGACGAGCTTGCATATCCCCACCTAATGCACGAATTGCAGCGGCAGCTGCCACACCTTCAGGTGCACCGCCAATGCCATAAACCATATCCACTTCAGCATCCGGTAAACAACATAAAACCGAAGCAGCAACATCACCATCTGGAATGGCCATCACGCGAATACCTAGATTATGCATTTGCTTAATCACTTCATCATGGCGTGGTTTAGCGAGTACCATCACCGTTAAATCCGATAAGGATTTACCTAAACGAGAAGCTACACGGCGAAGGTTTTGTTCAATTGGTAAACTTAAATCAATCATGCCTTTCACTTCAGGGCCGACAACCAATTTTTCCATATACATATCAGGCGCTTTTAAAAAAGTACGTTTACCACCAGCAGCCAATACTGAAATGGCATTTGATTGGCCCATTGCGGTCATTCTTGTACCATCAATCGGATCAACCGCAATAGAAACGAGCTCACCATTACCTGATCCCACTTTTTCGCCAATATAAAGCATTGGTGCTTCGTCAATTTCCCCTTCACCAATCACAATTTCACCGTCCATATGAATTAAATTCAGCATATAACGCATGGCTTTGACTGCCGCCTCATCTGCCGCATTTTTATTACCACGTCCAAGCCAAGTATAAGCTGCTAATGCTGCCGCTTCGGTTACTCTTGAAAATTCAATAGCTAATGCACGATTCATTTTTCTCTCCCAATGCAAA
>CBCSVJ010000326.1:0-1905 GCA_965143545.1 uncultured Haemophilus sp.
TTTTAGAAGATAATCTCATCTGACTAGCAAATTTCGCTAAATTATGATTAAATACGCAAACTTTTCTAGTTAATAAAAAAGGTAAAAAATGAGCTGGATTGATAAAATTTTTAGCAAAGGAACCTCTTCATCTACATCACGTAAAGCAAACGTGCCAGAAGGGGTTTGGACAAAATGTACCTCTTGCGAACAAGTCCTTTACGGCGAAGAAGTAAAACGTAATTTATATGTTTGTCCAAAATGCGGTCATCATATGCGTATTGATGCTCGTGAGCGCCTTTTAGCCTTGTTAGATGAAGGTTCAAGCCAAGAATTGTCGGCTGATTTAGAACCAAAAGATATTCTTAAATTTAAAGATTTAAAAAAATATAAAGATCGTATTACTGCAGCTCAAAAAGAAACGGGCGAAAAAGATGCGTTAATCACAATGACCGGTACACTTTACAATATGCCTATTGTTGTTGCGGCTTCAAACTTTAGTTTCATGGGCGGCTCAATGGGATCGGTTGTGGGTGCAAAATTTGTGAAAGCAGCAGAAAAAGCAATGGAATTAAATTGTCCGTTTGTGTGTTTCTCTGCAAGTGGTGGTGCACGTATGCAAGAAGCACTTTTCTCCTTAATGCAAATGGCGAAAACTAGTGCGGTATTAGCGAAAATGCGTGAAAAAGGTGTGCCGTTTATTTCTGTATTAACGGATCCAACATTAGGTGGTGTTTCTGCAAGTTTTGCGATGTTAGGTGATGTAAACATTGCTGAACCAAAAGCATTAATCGGTTTTGCAGGCCCACGTGTTATTGAACAAACTGTACGTGAAAAATTGCCAGAAGGCTTCCAACGTAGTGAATTCTTACTCGAGAAAGGGGCGATTGATATGATCGTGAAACGTTCAGAAATGCGTTCAACCCTTGGAAACCTCTTAAGCAAACTCACCAATCAACCTTCACCTTTTGTTGAAGTAGAAGTTGTTGAACATGAGTAATATAATGAATTTAAAAGCCACTTCGCCACTCGCTGAGTGGCTTTCTTATTTGGAAAACAGTCACTTCAAAGCGATTGATTTAGGGTTAGAACGTATTAAGTTAGTGGCAGAGGAACTGGACCTTTTGAATCCTGCACCCTATGTGATCACGGTGGGGGGCACAAATGGTAAAGGCACGACTTGCCGTTTGCTCGAAACTATTTTGTTAAATCACGGCTTGCGTGTGGGTGTGTATTCCTCACCTCATTTATTGCGTTATAACGAACGTGTTCGTATTCAAAATCAAGACTTGCCGGATGAAATGCATACCGCTTCTTTTGATTTCATCGAAAAGCATAAAACGCAATCCCTCACTTATTTTGAATTTAGCACGTTGTCAGCTTTGCATTTATTTAAACAAGCGAAACTAGATGTCGTGATTTTAGAAGTGGGGCTTGGTGGGCGTTTGGATGCAACCAATATTGTCGATAATGATCTGGCGGTTATCACCAGTATTGATATTGATCATACAGATTTTCTGGGTTCAACACGTGAAGAAATTAGCTTTGAAAAAGCAGGCATTTTCCGTGCGAATAAACCGATTGTGATTGGCGAACCCAATGTTCCGCAACCTATGTTAGAACAAGCGGAGAAATTACATTGCTACGTTTCACGCCGAGATGTTAATTGGTCATTTAAAGCCAATGAGCAAACTTGGATGTGGCAGAGCAACAAAGTGCGGTTAGAAAATCTGCCGTTTTGCCAAATTCCATTAGCCAATGCAGCAACCGCTTTGGCTGCTGTTGAGCAATTACCTTTTGATATTTCTGTCGAGACCATTAAACGTTCATTAATTGAAGTGGAATTAGTTGGTCGTTTCCAACAATTGAAAGGTTATCAGCTAGAAAAATTAGCAGCTCGCTTGAATGTCCCTTATTCACAGTTAC
>CBCSVJ010000327.1:0-1901 GCA_965143545.1 uncultured Haemophilus sp.
AGATATTAAACAAATTGTTTTTGTCGGGCTTCAACCCGATCTGGTTTCCTTTGGTTTTCCAATGACAGAAAGCGTAAAAGAGTCTGTGCAATTTATGTATGATTTTTTAAAAGAGGGAAGATCGCTTGAAGAGATTCCTGTTTTGTAAAAAAGTGAGGGTGATTTTCTAAACATATTTTAAAAATATTACGAAAACCTGTTTTATATCAATAAATCCATGTTTTTTGTAATACTATAAACTGATTTTGGGTGTAATATATACCCAGAATTAATTATTCTAATTCTATCTCTAACCTCGTGTTGTACTAAAATAAGGACGTTACTATGGCTATTAAAAAAGTAATTACCGTATGTCCGTATTGTGCCTCAGGTTGTAAAATCCATCTTTTGGTGGAAAACAACAAAATTGTGGGAGCTGAAGGTGCAAACGGCAAGACAAACGAAGGGGAGTTATGCCTAAAAGGATATTATGGCTGGGATTTTGTGCATGATACAAAAATCCTGACTCCTCGCCTAACTCAACCGATGATCCGCTACAAACGTGGCGAACCATTCACACCAGTGAGCTGGGAAGAAGCGATTTCTTACACAGCAAGACGTCTCAGTGAAATCAAAGAAAAGTACGGTAACGAATCTATTATGGTAACGGGCTCTTCCCGTGGACCAGGTAACGAAGTGAACTTCGTTATGCAAAAATTCGCCCGTGCGGTATTAGGAAATAACAACATTGACTGTTGTGCGCGCGTGTGACACGGCCCTTCTGTAACAGGTCTGCTCAAATCGGTCGGTAACGGCGCAATGTCCAACTCAATTGTTGAAATTGAAGATACCAAATGCGTATTCATTTTTGGCTATAATGCCTCCACTTCACATCCTATTGTGGCGCGTCGGATTAACCACGCCAAAGCAAAAGGGGCGAAAATCATTGTTTGTGACCCTCGTAAAATCGAAACAGCCCGTATTGCGGATATTTATGCACCGCTTGCTAACGGGTCTAACGTCGCATTCTTGAATGCGATGATGAATGTGATTTTGGAAGAAGGGTTACAAGATCAAAAATTTATTGATGAACACACCGAAAACTTCGATGCGTTCTATGAAACCGTGAAAGCTTACACACCGGAATCCACTCAACATATCACAGGTATTGAGCCTGAAATGTTGCGTGAAATTGCCCGCACTTATGCGAAAGCGGAAACTGCTACTATCTTATGGGGTATGGGCGTTTGCCAATTCCGTCAAGGTGTAGAAACCGTACGTGCATTAGCAAGCTTGGCAATGCTTACCGGTAACTTAGGTAAACCAAATGTTGGGGTGAACCCAGTACGTGGTCAAAACAACGTACAGGGCGCATGCGATATGGGTGCGTTATTCAACACATTACCAGGCTATCAAAGTTTTGCTGACCCAGAAACTAACGCAAAATTTGCGAAAGCTTGGGGCGTGCCATCTATTCCAACCAAACCAGGTGTGCCATTGAGTGAAGTGCCTGAGGCAATCATGGAAGATAAAATTAAAGCATTCTATATCATGGGTGAGGATACATTACAAACTGAGCCTGATATTAATGCTGTTAAAAAAGCCTTCGAGAAAGTTGAACTTCTCATCGTTCAAGATATCTTCATGACTCAAACCGCAGCTGAAGCAGATATTTTATTACCTGCGACTTCTTGTGCTGAACATGAAGGGGTGTATAGTGCCGCTGACCGTGGTTTCCAACGTTTCTATAAAGCTGTTGAACCAACCGGCGACGTCAAGGATGACTGGGTAATCATTAGTGAACTTGCTACAGCAATGGGCTACCCAATGCACTATAACAATACCAAAGAAATTTGGGATGAACTTCGTTCACTTTGCCCAATTTACAAAGGGGCAACCTACGAAAAAATGGAAGGCATGGG
>CBCSVJ010000328.1:0-1898 GCA_965143545.1 uncultured Haemophilus sp.
TCGGGTTAAAAAACTTACGGTTAAAACCAATAAGTTTGGAATTAGCACAAAGAAGATTAACCAACTGAAGATAATTGCAACAGTAATTTTCTGAAATTTATTATTGATTATCTTCATCGTTGAGTACAACCTCCCAACCTTCGTGCCATGTAATACCTACACGTTGACCAACGCTGTGATCCATATGTGGATCATCTTCGTTAAAGAATTCGCTAACTAATACGCGTTTACCGTTGTGATCAAATTCGACCGTAGACTCAAGTGTCATCCCTTTATAGGTACGATCCACAATGCGACCAATAATTGCATTTGAGTGTTCATTTTCGTCAAGCTCTTCAATCACGATATCTTCTGGGCGTAATAACACTTGTAGTTTTTGACCTTTTTCAGCAGAAATGCTCGTGTGGATATCACATACTCGACCTTCTACTTTAGCAAGTAGTTCATCGTCAGATTTACGTTCAATCACAGTGGCATCAAATACGTTAATTTCACCGATGAAACGAGCAACGAATAAGTTAGCTGGATCTTCATAGATTTCACGTGGTGAACCATCTTGTGCAATTTTACCCTTACGCAACAAGACGATACGGTCAGACATGGTGATCGCTTCTTCTTGATCGTGGGTAACGAAAATAAAGGTAATGCCAAGTTGACGCTGTAATTGTTTAAGTTCGTTTTGCATTTGTTTACGTAACTTATAATCCAGCGCAGATAAAGATTCATCCAGTAGCAACACTTTTGGCTTATTCACAACAGCACGAGCAATCGCGATACGTTGTTGCTGACCACCAGAAAGTTGAGTTGGTTTACGGTCGGCCATTTCTTCTAATTGCACCATACGCAATGCATCCAGAACACGAGGTTTAATCTCGCTTTCTGCCACTTTTTGCATACGCAAACCAAAAGCCACGTTATCAAAAATGGTCATATGCGGGAATAACGCATAACTTTGGAATACAGTGTTGATATGGCGTTTTTCTGCCGGGACATTGGTAATGTCCTCACCATCCAAAATAATATGACCTTCATCTAATTCTTCTAAACCCGCCAATAAACGTAAAACTGTAGTTTTACCACAGCCTGAAGGGCCAAGAATTGTGACGAATTCGCCGTTATTAATGGTTAGATTGAAATCATTAATAATTGTGTTGGAACCATAGGATTTTTTGATAGAACGAAGCTCAATAATAGGCTTGTTTTGAACCAGATTTTCCACTAGCTTTGGTTTTCTCCCTAATTTCACCAATTTTATTGGTACTGAGTAGAAATAAACCTGCAAAAATGATGCAGGGGCGACATAAAATTGAACAGATATAATATAGCGAATTGTTAATGATGAAAAGGATTTAATCGTGTTTTTAGGAAAAAATTTATCGAAAATTTGACCGCACTTTTTTCAGAAAATTTTATAACTCTCCACTTTCTTGTTATATATCAAGAACTGTAACGAATTTTGGGATTAGACTAGGGTTGATATAAAGGAGAATTTAAAAATGGAAGAACATAATAACCATGAATTATTACAGCGATTTTTAACTTATGTTGCGTTTGATACGCAATCTAAATCGTCTGCAAAACATTCGCCCAGTTCAGCAGGGCAAATGAAGTTGGCTTTGCATTTGCAGCAAGAATTAATTGAACTAGGCTTACAAGATGTCAATGTAACTAAGCATGCAGTTGTCACAGCTTATTTGCCTTCCAATCATCCTGATTTAACACAAACCATAGGTTTTATTTCCCACCTAGATACTTCCCCTCAATGCAGTGGTAAAAATGTTCAACCAGAAGTGATCGAAAACTATCGAGGGGGAGATATCGCATTGGGTTTAGGGGAAGAGTTTATTAGCCCTGTTTATTATCCATTTTTACACCAGCTTATTGGCAAAACCTTGATT
>CBCSVJ010000329.1:0-1895 GCA_965143545.1 uncultured Haemophilus sp.
ATAACCTAAGCCCCAAGCCGCTAAACTTAATAAACCTAATGGTGTAGTAGAACTAAATAAATCAGTAAAGTCTTTATTTGCTGCGCTTTCTGCTTGATGTAGCACTTCAGTAAATTGTGATGCATCACCCAAACTTAAAAAGATAAAGAGAGGCGTTAAAATTAGTGCAAAAATCATCAATGTGGCTTGAATGGTATCCGTCCAGCTTACGGCTAAAAATCCACCGATAAAGGTATAGACGATGGTCGCTAATGCGCCGTACCAAATGGCGGTGGAATAGTCGACTGAGAATAGGTTTTGGAATAATTTTGCTCCCGCAACCACACCTGAGGCACAGTAAATCGTGAAGAATGCTAAGATGATTGTTGCAGACACAATTTTTAAGAGATTATGTGATGTGCCAAAGCGATGGTGGAAATATTCCGGTAGTGTGAGAGCATTGTTGTTAAATTCGGTATAGATCCGTAAACGACCAGCCACGAGTAACCAGTTAAAATAAGCTCCGAGAATTAAACCAATGGCGATCCAACCTTCTACTAGGCCAGACACATATACCGCACCTGGCAAGCCCATTAATAACCAGCCTGACATATCAGATGCGCCAGCAGACATGGCTGTCACAAAACTTCCGAGTTTACGGCCACCTAAAATGTAATCGGATAAGTTGTTTGTATAATAATAGGCAAGGACACCGATTAAAATCATGCCGAAAATATAAATACTAAAAGTAATAAGTGTTGGGTCTAAACCAAACATTAAGTACCCCAAAAAAAGTCATGAAAATTTGAGAAAGGTCATATTTTACCTTATTTGGGTCTATTATTCTATTTTCCTTTTCGATAGACTTATACCATTAAAACTAAGGTCGAAAAAATGGATTCTGTTGAATTATTAATGAATGTTACGCCCAATGAAACTCGCGTTGCGTTGGTGGAAACGGGCGTTTTAAAAGAAGTTCATATTGAACGTCAAGCCAAACGTGGCATCGTGGGGAATATCTATAAAGGACGAGTAACCCGTGTTTTACCGGGAATGCAGTCCGCATTTGTGGATATCGGTTTAGAAAAAGCCGCATTTTTACACGCTTCCGATATTGTTTCACATACCGAATGTGTGGATGTGAACGAGCAAAAGCAATTCCGAGCAAAAAGCATTTCTGAACTCGTACGCGAAGGGCAGGATATCGTAGTCCAAGTGGTAAAAGATCCTTTGGGCACTAAAGGTGCAAGATTAACTACCGATATTACATTACCTTCTCGTTATCTCGTCTTTATGCCAGAAAATAGCCATGTTGGTGTCTCGCAACGTATTGAAAGCGAAGAAGAACGCGCAAGACTAAAAGCGTTAGTTGAGCCTTTTTGTGATGAGTTAGGCGGCTTTATTATTCGTACTGCTACCGAAGGTGCAACAGAAGAAGAATTGCATCAAGATGCAGAATTTTTAAAACGTTTATGGCGTAAAGTGCTTGAGCGTAAAGGCAAATATCCAACCCGTTCTAAAATTTATGGCGAACCCGCATTACCACAACGTATCTTGCGTGATTTTATCGGTGCCAATTTAGAGAAAATTCATATCGATTCCAAACTTTGTTTTAACGAAGTGAAAGAATTTACCGATGAATTTATGCCTGAATTAAGTGAAAAATTAATGCTTTATACGGGCAATCAGCCGATTTTTGATATTTATGGTGTAGAGCGCGGTATTCAAAATGCACTTGAAAAACGCGTGAATTTAAAATCGGGCGGCTATCTCATTATTGAGCAAACTGAAGCCATGACGACCATTGATATCAATACCGGTGCATTCGTTGGTCATCGAAATTTAGATGAAACGATTTTTAACACCAATATTGAAGCCACTAAAGCCATTGCACAGCAGCTACAACTGCGTAATTT
>CBCSVJ010000330.1:0-1894 GCA_965143545.1 uncultured Haemophilus sp.
AAAGGAATTTTGCGTAGTCATAAGTAAAAAGTAAATGTTAAATCAAAATCGATAAAGAAAAGATAGAGCGGCGCAAGCACCGCTTATCCCGCTAGTGCTGCTGTTCTATAATGACAGCATTTTTAGTTCTTCAGAAGCACCGAATTCAGCACTTGAGCCAATTTCGATATCTTCATCAATTTGTGCGTACCATTCAGTATCGCTCCAAATTTCAAATTTGTTCAACTGCCCTACCAACATTAAGCCTTTTTCTAATTTTGCGTGTTGACGTAATGGACCACTCAATAAGATACGACCTTGCGCATCCATTTCACATTCTGTGGCATAACCGAGCATTACACGTTGTAAACGGCGTTGATTTGGGTCAAAGTTGGAGAGTGAAAGTAGTTTTTGTTCGATTTTTTCCCATTCATCTAAAGGATAAAGTAATAAACAAGGCTGACGAATATCAACGGTACAAACCATTTGACCTTGGTTCTTTTCCATGATTTCAGCACGATAACGAGTAGGAATCGCTACACGACCCTTCGCATCTAAATTTACCGCTGCTGCACCACGAAACATTTCTCTACCTTTAAACGTTTATTTTTAGAAAAATTTGGCAGAATTTTCCACAAAATTCCACTTTTCACCACTTTGCGTAAGTTTATCGGTTGTAGCCTTAACTTGCAAGCAATTAAAACGTAAAGATTGGTAAATTTTGGCAATAAAATAAACAAAAAAACCGTCTAAGGTTTCCCTCAAACGGTTTTTCAATTTTTAACTCGATTTAATTAGTTATTTACATACGCTTCTTCATCACGATCACCTAATGGTTTAAGCTGTGTGAAGAATAATACCAAGCAAAGAACAGTTAAGCCTAAGCCGATATAAACAGATAATTGATAGTCTAAACCGAAACCGATTTTGTTGTATGCAAGATAAGTAAAACATACAGTACTGATAAATGCCGCAGGGATTGTACATACCCAGTGGAATTTATTATAACGGTATAAGTACGCTGCTGCAGTCCATAACATAACCATCGCAGTAGTTTGGTTCGCCCAAGTGAAGTAACGCCATAAGATAGAGAAATCCACTTTTGATACGATATAACCAACCACGAATAATGGCACAGCAATAATTAAACGTTTAGCTAAGGTTTTTTGTTCTAAATGGAAAAATTCTGCAATAACAAGGCGTGCTGCACGGAATGCTGTATCGCCTGATGTAATTGGAAGAACAACCACACCTAATACTGCAAAAATACCACCAACAAGACCTAAGAAGTGGATTGAAGAATCATAAACCACTTTAGAAGGCGAACCCGCTTTAATCGCAGCTAACAAATCTGGTAAAGAATCATAGAAACTTAAACCAACTGCACACCATACTAATGCAATCACACCTTCACCGATCATCGCACCGTAGAAAATGAAACGCCCTTCTTTTTCGTTTTCAGTACAACGTGCCATTAACGGACTTTGTGTTGCGTGGAAACCAGATAATGCACCACAAGAGATAGTTAAGAACAAGAGTGGCCATAATGGTAAATCTGCACGGGTTTCAAAGTTTTGGAAGAATTTCTCAAAAGACATACCGTCCACAGAACGATAGAAAGAAATTGGATCTGCTGAGCTAAGATCTGCAGTTACTAAACCATATACCATACCTACAGACATAAAGAGTAATAATGCACCGAAGAATGGGTAGATACGACCGATGATTTTATCAACTGGAAGTAATGTTGCAAGAATATAGTAAATGAAGATGATACCAGTCCAAACACTGATAACTGTCGCTTTATCCATACCCCAAACGGTAATACCACCTGCTTCAGCTACTTGATGGATTTCTTCCGCATTGCTAATAGAAATGCTACCTGATGCGGCACCGAACACATCCATTGTAATCG
>CBCSVJ010000331.1:0-1890 GCA_965143545.1 uncultured Haemophilus sp.
TTACAGTGAATACCCAAAAGCCTTTTCCTTATGAGCGCGTTGCTTTGGTAGATGATGTGATTACAACCGGGTCAACGCTGGCAGAGATAGCCAAACAACTTCGAAAATTAGGTGTAAAAGAAATTCAGGTGTGGGGCTTGGCGAGAGCCTAAATTTTTAAAGATAGGATTTATCTATATCTATAAAAATAGGAATAAATGTAGAAAAAATTGCCGTATAGGAGTATCATTCTTGATATATTGTATCAAGTATTAGGACTTTATTTATGGAACAAATTTTTATTTCAGATGCTGCACAAGCACATTTTCGGAAACTTTTAGATACACAAGAAGAAGGTACAAATATTCGTATTTTTGTTGTGAATCCGGGTACGCCTGGAGCAGAATGTGGCGTGTCTTATTGTCCGCCAAATTCAGTTGAAGCGACTGATACTGAAATGAAATACGATACTTTTTCAGCATTTGTAGATGAAATCAGTTTACCGTTTTTAGAAGATGCGGAAATTGATTACGTAACAGAAGAGCTCGGTGCTCAACTGACTTTAAAAGCACCTAACGCAAAAATGCGTAAAGTTGCAGATGATGCGCCTTTAATTGAGCGCGTAGAGTACGTGATCCAAACACAAATCAACCCACAATTAGCCAGCCATGGCGGTAAAATCACGCTAATTGAAATTACCGATGATGGTTATGCTGTTCTACAATTTGGTGGTGGCTGTAATGGTTGTTCAATGGTGGATGTAACCTTAAAAGATGGTGTAGAGAAACAATTGGTTGCACTTTTCCCAAATGAACTAAAAGGCGCACGAGATGTAACAGAACACCAACGTGGTGAACATTCTTATTATTAAGAATAGAAGATAAAAAAGGGCGGATGATTCGCCCTTTTATTTTTTAAGTGCTAGATAATTTCTGTAGCAATCGATCCATGGCCCGATATCCTAGCGCTTCTGCTAAGTGAGATTGTTGTATTTCCTTTTCGCCACTTAAATCAGCAATTGTGCGTGAGACTTTTAAAATCCGATGATAGGCTCTTACTGAAAGTCCAAGCTTATTGAGTGCATTCTCAAGGAATAATGCATCTTTATCTTGCAATTTACAGTCTCGTTCAATTTCTTTGCTTGAAAGATACGCATTGATTTTACCGGCTCGATCAAGTTGAATTTCCCTCACTTTTAACACTTTTTCTCGTACTTGTTGGCTTGTCTCACCTCTATCCCCTGTATTCTGTAAGCTACCTTGTGGCAGAAGAGGGACTTCAATAGATAAATCGAAACGATCTAAAAACGGCCCTGAAAGGCGATTTAAATAACGCATCACTTGCTGCGGTGAGGTGCGGTTATGTGTTCCAGTATAATGCCCGGTTGGACTTGGATTCATTGCCGCAACTAATTGAAAGCGAGCAGGAAATTGGATTTTCGCATTGGCACGCGAAATAATAATTTCTCCACTTTCTAAGGGCTGGCGAAGTGCATCAAGCACTTTACGTTCAAACTCAGGTAGCTCATCAAGGAAAAGTACACCATTATGTGCGAGCGATATTTCGCCTGGTTTTGGAATGGTTCCTCCACCTACTAAGGCAGGCAAAGAAGCACTATGATGTGGCGCTCGAAACGGACGTTGTTTCCAGTTATGAAAATTTAATTCATTTTGTACTAAGCTCGTAACCGAAGCGGTTTCAATGGCTTCCAAATCAGTCATTTCGGGGAGTAATGCAGTGAGACGACTTGCCAACATAGTTTTACCCGTTCCAGGTGGTCCTAAAAAGAGTAGGTTGTGCTGACCTGCGGCAGCTATTGTCAGTGCTCGTTTAGCGTGTTGCTGACCAATAATATCGGTCAAATCTAAGTGATTTTTAGCTGAAAATCTGACCGCACTTTCTTGTACAAGT
>CBCSVJ010000332.1:0-1872 GCA_965143545.1 uncultured Haemophilus sp.
TACAAGCCATTATTGCTTGCTTATTGATCAGTGCAATGGCTGGCGCATTTTGGATGAGTGCATTAGCCATTGGCACATCTACCGTAAAACAATACAATATCATCGTGGCGTTAATTGATCTTTGTACGGTACCATTGGCTTATTATTTGTTCACTCTAGGTTATAATCCAGTATTTGCCTTTGTGGGTAAATTTAGTACGATGGTCATCTCACAAATCTATCGATTATATTTTATTAATAAAAAAATTAAATTTAACCAAAAAGAATTTGTCTCATATTTAGTGAATGTCGGCGTGGTGTTTGGCCTGCTATTAGGTATCATCTATATATCCGATACCACCCGCAGTTATTCTTTATTGGAATTTATTGGACAATCTTTCATCTTAGAAATGGTATTAATCTGTGTCATTTTAATCTTCGGATTAAACACAGCAGAAAAAAATTTCTTGTTTAGCTATTTAAAGAAAAGAGTAAAAAAATGAATCAACTCCTTATTGATTTAAAAAACAAACTGAATCCTATTGTCGAACTGATCAAAGATAAAAACGACGTATTTTATTTTGACTACCCGCTTCATTTGAACGTGGGCGATTTACTGATTTATCACGGAACCGAACAATTTTTTAAAGATCACCACATTAATGTGACCTTAAAACGCTGTGAATACGATTTAGATCTTGAAGAAGTCAAAGCAAAAATTACACCAAACACCACCATCCTTTTACATGGTGGCGGTAACTTTGGTGATCTTTATCCGCAGCATCAAAAAATCCGTGAAGAAATGGTGACGCATTTTCCGAATAATCGCATTATTGTGTTGCCACAAACCGCTTATTTTAAGCACGAAGAAAATCTACAAAAATCAGCCGCACTTTTCCGTAACCACGGTGATTGCCATTTACTGGCTCGTGACGAAAGAACAGCGAATTTATTTGCACAATTTTCTGATCATGTTTATTTATCACCGGATATGGCGCATCAGCTTTATGGCACGATGGAAACTAAGCAAGGCACAACGGGTGAACAACTTTATTTCTTGCGTAAAGATATTGAAGCAAGTGATGTAGAGAAAAATATCCTAGCGCAACTGCCCGCCAACAGCAATGTAAAAGACTGGGAAGACATTCTTTCAACCGAAGATGATGTGGTTTTAGCATTAAGTTGGCGAATGAGTAAAATGGCCAATAAATTTGGTTTAAGTTGGCTAAAAGATCTCTGCCATCAATTCTGGTATGCCTATACTCAGCGCATTGTAAAACGTGTTGCGCAAGTATTCTTATCGAACGACAAAGTGACCACAACTCGCTTACATGGTCATATTTTCTCTTGCTTGTTAGAAATTCCAAATCGTGTTTGCGATAACTCTTATGGCAAAAATAGTAGCTATGCAAAATTATGGACAAAAGAGCTAGATTTCGTTGAATTGGATAAATAATGTTTGAATTGAAAAAACTCATTACCGCTATGATTCTCCCCCCATTTAATATTTTAATTTTATGGGGACTTTCACTTATTCTAGCTAAATTCAATTTTAAAAAATTAAGCCGAATTTCGACCGCACTTGGTTTCTCACTACTCTATCTTTTAAGTATTCCTTACACTGCACAAGTACTTAAAGACAGTCTCATTACTGAATATCATTTAACACTGCAAGATTATCAACAAGCTCAAGCGATCGTTTTACTGGGTGGTGGTTTACGTGATAGCAAAGAGCTTTATGCGCCATTAGCCTCAACGGGTATTCAACTTGAACGCTTACGTTATGCTGCTTTCTTACAAAAAGAAACGAACTTGCCATTATTAATTACAGGGGCAAGTCCAACAGGCGCTATTGAGGCAAAAATCGCCGCAGAAGAACTTCAAAACTTCTTT
>CBCSVJ010000333.1:0-1870 GCA_965143545.1 uncultured Haemophilus sp.
TTAATTCATCAATGGTGATGTTTTCGTTATCAATATAAGCCAAGCAGCCATCTAAAACTTCATTTAAGTTGTGTGGTGGAATGTTCGTTGCCATCCCTACCGCAATACCGGAAGAACCGTTTGCTAAAAGTGCAGGAATACGGGTTGGTAGCACGTCTGGAATCATTAATTCGCCATCATAGTTTGGCGAGAAATTCACGGTTTCTTTATCCAAGTCAGTTAATAACGCTTGGGTGATTTTTTGCATACGGACTTCGGTATAACGCATTGCCGCTGGGGCATCACCGTCGATTGAGCCGAAGTTACCTTGCCCATCTACCAACATGTAGCGCAATGAAAACGGCTGTGCCATACGCACAATGGTGTCATATACCGCAGAATCACCGTGCGGGTGATATTTACCGATTACATCACCTACCACACGGGCAGATTTTACATATTTTTTGCCGGCAGTGATGCCAGATTGATCCATGGAGAAAAGCACACGTCGATGCACCGGTTTTAAACCGTCACGTACGTCGGGCAAAGCACGCCCAACAATCACCGACATGGCGTAGTCAAGGTAAGAAGATTTGAGTTCTTCTTCAATATTGACTGGGGTAATAGAGGAATGGATTGAATCCGTCATTTTTATTCCTTTTTTGATCAAAAAATTGTGACGGATTATAGCATAAATTTAAGCGTTTTTGTGTGAAAAGTGTGGTTGATTTTAAAGCAGTTTTTTAATGCGGAAATAAATAAGGCAGACATTAAGTCCGCCTTATGGTTGAGAGAAAATCGT
This sequence comes from uncultured Haemophilus sp., assembly GCA_965143545.1. Lineage (GTDB taxonomy): Bacteria > Pseudomonadota > Gammaproteobacteria > Enterobacterales > Pasteurellaceae > Haemophilus_D. The sequence continues at coordinate 782 of CBCSVJ010000333.1, forward strand.
CTATTTTCAATTTTCTCGTTTGGCTTTTTGTAATTTAGCATAAGCACCAAGTAAAGCTTGGTGTTCTTTAAAGTTTCTAAGCGTTTCATCACTGGCTGGCAAGTTATAGAATGGGTTGCCTTTTTCTACTACCGCAGCCCAAGCTTGTTGAACGGCTTCTTTGCCATACATTCTTTCAAATACAGTACGATATTGTTGTGGATCGCGAGTATTGTCTAAATGCAATTCAATGATGCTGATTAAGGCACGATAGTAATTCACACGCTCAGGCGTAAACACAGAGCTGTTCATATTTATCGTCCAGTTTGCCCAATCTAAGGCTAATTCTAATTCACCTAATGCTAAGTAAAGCATGGATTTAAGTTCACCAACACGTAATGTTGTCCAACCGCTTGCTTTTGGTGCAACGATACCGATAAATTCGCGAACGCGTGTAGCATCATCAATATCTTGCTCATCTAATTCTGCTAACAACTCTTCGTAAGTTTCAGCATCATGATGATGGTGTGGTAAATCTAATAAAATCTCGCGCCAGTCCATACCCATGTTGTTATTGGCATAAATGAGGTCATCAGCAGGATAGATATCAGACATGCCTGGAACAATAATACGGCAAGCGTAAATGTCTAAATGGTTATAATCCATGATATAGACTTCTTTTTCCTCGGCATTAAAGATTGCCATCAAGTTTTCATATTCTTCTTGCGTTGAACCTGAGAAATCCCAATCTACAAATTCATAATCTGGCGTATTTTTAAATAAATCCCAAGAAATTAAACCGCTAGAATCAATAAAGTGTGTTTCAAGGTTAGCATGCTCCGCCACATCATCATTATTGAATGATGGAGGAGAGAATACATCGAGATCTTTTAAGCTGCGACCTTGTAAAAGCTCCGTTACGGTACGCTCTAATGCCACTTGGAAGTTTGGATGTGCACCAAAAGAAGCAAAGCAAGTGCCGTTATTTGGGTTGAGTAATATCACGCAAATGACAGGATATTTGCCGCCTAGTGACGCATCAAAGGCATAAATAGGGAAGCCTTCTTCCTCTAATTTTGCAATGGAAGCTTGAATAGATGGATAGCGCTC
>CBCSVJ010000334.1:0-1870 GCA_965143545.1 uncultured Haemophilus sp.
GAGCGTAATCATGCTTGCTACCGTGATTGAACGTTTTATCTTTTTAAGCCGTGTCAATGTCGCTAAATATTCCAATATCCATTCACTTGAAATCGATTTAAATCGCAATATGACGACCATTTCAACCGTTGGCGCAAACGCTCCTTATGTGGGCTTGTTAGGAACAGTAATTGGTATTTTGTTAACCTTCTATCAAATTGGTCAAGCTGGCGGTGATGTCGATGCTGGCGCAATCATGATGCACCTTTCTCTTGCATTAAAAGCAACTGCACTAGGTATTTTAGTCGCTATTCCATCTATGATGTTCTATAACGGCTTAGGTCGTAAAGTAGAAGTTAACTTATTGAAATGGAAAGTATTAAACGCTCAAAAAGATAAGGAATAATCGTGAAAAAATTTGATGAAATCAACATTATTCCTTTCATCGACATTATGTTGGTGTTATTAGCGATCGTGTTGATCACTGCATCCTTTATTTCTCAGGGGAAAATTCAAGTCAATGTGCCCAAAGCCAGTTCAACGGTCGCATTCAAATCAGATGAATTAGCCAAATTATTGACAGTTACTGCAGATAAACAACTTTATTTTAATGACAAACCTATCTCGCAAGAAGCGCTTGAAAAAGAGATCGCAAGTTGGAATAAAGATCAGAAAGTCACATTAAAAATTGATGCAGAAGCCTCTTTCCAAGATTTTGTCACGATTACTGATATGTTATCAAAAAATGAAATTAAAAATGTCGCGATTGTTTCGATGAAAGATAAAGGCGTTTCAAGCCCAAATACGCCAGCAGTGGGAGGCGTTGGAGTAGGACATAAACAATGAACAGCCAACAAGCTAAACGATCATTATTAGGCTTGCTAATTTCTCTATTAATTCATGGTGCCATTGTAGGCGCATTACTTTGGAACTGGCATAAGCCAAGTGAAGCAGCAAGTAATGCGGCAGGTGAAATATCCACAACGATTTCGATGGAAATGATTCAAGGAATGCGAGTGGAAGAACCAGCTCCAGAACCGGAACCCGAACCTCAACAGGCTGAACCGGAACCTGAAAAACAGGAAGTCGTCGCGGATCCGACAAAGAAACCAGAACCCGAGAAGAAAAAAGAACCGGAGAAGAAACCTGAAAAACCAATAGAAAAGCCGAAACCAAAACCGAAAGAGAAGCCAAAAGAAAAACCTAAAAATGAGGTAAAAGCAGAGAAACCAGTAGATATGCCGAAGAGCTTACCGATTGGCGATAAGAATATTAATTCAACGGCTACGGCAAATTCTAAAGCAACAACTACAGGTCAACCTGGTACAAATGGCGTTCAAGGTGGTTCAGGTACCAATACGGATGAACTAAATGCTTATCGTGCGGCTATCCGACGTGAAATTGAACGGCACAAACGCTATCCTGCTCGAGCGAAGATGATGCGCAAACAAGGTGTTGTGAGCGTGAGTTTTAGCGTGGGAGCAGATGGTTCCTTATCAGGAGAACGTGTCACAAACTCCTCTGGTGATGAAAGCTTAGATAATGCAGCACTTGAAGCTGTAAGAAGTGCGAGACCTGTCGGTCCAAAACCCGCTGGATTTACCTCTTCAGTCAGTGTGCCAATTAGCTTCACCATTCAATAGATAAATAAAAAGGCGAACATGGTGTTCGCCTTTCTTTTTGCTAATCTTAATTAGCCCATACCGTATTTTTTCAATTTCTTACGCAATGTACCACGGTTAATGCCGAGCATGTTTGCTGCACGGGTTTGGTTGCCGCGGGTGTATTGCATAATCATATCTAACATCGGGTGTTCAACTTCCGCTAATACTAATTCATAAAGATCATTCACATCTTGACCATCTAATTGTGATAAGTAATTGCGTAAAGC
>CBCSVJ010000335.1:0-1868 GCA_965143545.1 uncultured Haemophilus sp.
GTGATTACACAAAAGCATACAAATTACCTCATGCCGTGGTATATGATGCCTTTATTGCTTACGATACCAAAATCTCTGGCAAGAAAGTCTCTTTCCAACTTAACGGTAAAAACTTAGCAGATAAAACTTACTATCCATCCACCTCTGGTAACGCAACAAACACGTTAAGCCCTGTTGCATTAGGTTATGGACGTGAATTTATCTTCAACACGAAAGTTGAGTTTTAATTGAGCGCACAATACGAGGGCGAAACATTTCGCCCATTTTTCGTTTTTTAATTTATGGATAATCAATGAATTGGCAAACTGAACTTAACTCAAGTTTAAGCTGGATTTTGACCGCACTTTTCTGGGTGATTGTGTGCTTTAGCGTGACGATACTCGCACTCAAGCAAACCACATTCGGTCAGAAGTTTTGGCATATTGCATCCCCTTCGATTAATCGCCGTAACGGCATCAAAATCATCGTTATGCTACTGGTGTTGTTTACCATGATTTTGTTAGAAGTACGCTTCAGCGTACTCAACTCTTTTTTCTATAACGGGCTTTATAGCTCAATGCAGGAATTAGATGCGGATAAGTTTTGGTTCTTTGCAAAACTGAATGCCCTCTTAGTATTGGTACAAGTTATCCACTCCATCGCCGATTATTTCTTGCAACAAGTATTTGAAATCCGTTGGTTGGAAAGCTTGAATAAAGTCCTTGTTAAACGATGGTTAGAAAATAAAAAATACTATCGCCTCAAATACGAAAAAGATCTGCCCGATAATATTGATCAACGTATTGAACAAGATGCACGTGAATTTATCAGTAGCACCGTCAAAATTGTGCGCGGTATGATTAATTCTATTTTGACTACCATAGAATTCACCATTATTCTTTGGTCACTTTCTGGAATATTAAGTCTTTTCGGTTTGAATATCGAAAAAGGCGTCGTTTTCTTTATTTATGCTTTTATTATCTTGGCAACATTAATGTCTGTATGGATTGGTCACCCTTTGATCAAGCTGAACTTCAATAAAGAAAAACTCAATGGTGACTACCGTTATTCTTTAATTCGAGTGCGAGATAATGCGGAAAGTATTGCATTCTATCAAGGTGAACAGCAAGAACAGCATTTACTGAAAAACAAATTTGCAGAAATCATTCATAACCGTTGGGCAATTGTATTAAGAATGTTGGGATTAGACGGCTTTAATGGAAGTGTCACGCGCGTTGCAAAACTCTTACCGTTAATGCTGCAAGCGCCTCGTTTTTTTACTGGACAAATCAAACTGGGCGATATGCACCAAACTGTGCAAGCATTTAACCGATTAATGACCGCACTTTCCTTCTTCCGTTTGTTCTATGAAGAGTTTACGCTCTATCAAGCGCGCTTAAATCGTCTTTATGGTTTTATGACTAAGTTGGATGAATTAGATCATTCAGAGATTCATCAACCCATGAAATGTTCTAACCGTGTTGCATTGTCAAACTTTGGTATTAAAGACGAGCAAGGCAGATTGTTGCTTAATAACTTAAATATTGAACTAAAAAATGGTGATGCTTTATTAATTCAAGGTCCATCTGGCACAGGGAAAACATCTCTATTAAAAGCGATGGCCGGAATTTATCCTTTTGAGACAGTGGGTCTGGTAGAACATCCTTGTGTGACCAGTTTATTCTTACCGCAACGTCCTTATATGCCACAAGGCACACTACGTGAAGCAATTTGCTATCCTGATATTGATCCTTATCATCCTGAATTGGAAAAAACACTCGCAGATTGTTGTTTGGATAAATACCTCCATAGTCTCGATATAGATAACGATTGGCAAGCAATTTTGTCACCGGGTGAATTACAGCGTGTGGCATTTATTCGTATTTTAC
>CBCSVJ010000336.1:0-1867 GCA_965143545.1 uncultured Haemophilus sp.
GTGGTTAATGCCAATTCAACGTTGGTTAAGTCAGCCTAAAAATTGGGTCGATCATCAACTATTACAGCAAGAAGTGTTGATGCATGAGAATTGGGATACTTGGCGTACGAAACGTGGTGTGATTGTGGCAGGACAATTAACGCCTGAACAAGCAATGGGCATTAACTCATGGGCAAATACCATGGGGTGGATTTTGCTTACGGATATTCAATCAGGTGTTGAGCCTCTCATGCCTTATGCGGATATTTGGCTAGCAAACCAAACGGTGAAACAAAAACTACTTCAAGCTGATATCGTGATTCAATTTGGTTCTCGTTTTATCAGTAAACGTATTAACCAATTCTTAGCAGAATTCCAAGGCGAATTTTGGGTGGTGGAGCAAAGTCAAAATGCAGTTGATCCAAATCACCATACGCAAACTCGCTTTAACGCCAAAGCTCATCATTGGTTGCGTGCACACCCGCCATTGCGTCAAAAGCCTTGGTTGCTCGAACCTCTGGCACTTTCAAAATTCTGTGCAACCTTTATCGAACAACAAGTTGGTGGCAATCTTAATGAAGCCTCATTAGCACATCATATTGAGCGTGTTTTACCTTACAACGGTATTTTGTTCTTAGGAAACAGTCTTTTTGTGCGTTTGGTTGATGCGTTAACCAAATTACCTGAAGGGTATCCGATTTATACCAACCGTGGTGCAAGCGGAATTGATGGCTTATTAGCAACGGCTGCAGGTATTGGTATCGGTGCCGATCAACCTGTGGTGGCCATGATTGGCGATACGTCTACGCTTTATGATTTGAACTCTTTAGCCTTATTTAAGAATGTCACTCAACCAACCATTATTTTTGTGATTAACAATAATGGTGGCGCAATCTTTGATATGTTGCCGGTGGATGAAGAGGTGAAAGAGCAGTTCTATCGCTTGCCACATAATGGTGATTTCTCTCAAGTCGCGGCAATGTTTGGCTTAAAATATGCCTTGCCTTACACCTGGGCAGATTTAAGCTCCGTGTTAAAACAAGCTTATACTCGCCGCCGTGCGACATTAATTGAAATCAAAACAAACCCAAGTGATGGCAGCGCAACCTATAAGCGCTTGATTGAACAAATCAGTCACGCGGTTATTGGTGAATAATTTCTTTCCCCTCTTATATAAAGGGGATTTCTTTATATGGCATTATTATGATGAATCTTGTTTTTCTCCATGGCTTATTAGGTACGAAATCAGATTGGCAAAAAGTCATCGAAAATCTACCGCACTTTCGTTGTTTCTCTCTCGATTTACCGTTTCATGGAGAGAATAAAGCTGTTGCCGTTGAAGATTTTGAGCAAACCGCTCAGTTCCTTGAAAAACAAATTCAACATCTCATAAAAGATGAGCCTTATATCTTAATTGGTTATTCACTTGGTGGACGAATCGCACAATATTATGCACTGCAGGCTCAAGTGCAAAGAGGCAATTTACAAGCAGTGATTTTAGAAGGGGCTAATTTAGGTTTACAATCTGAACAAGAAAAACAAAATCGTCTAGTCAATGACAACATGTGGGCTGAGCGTTTTTTCCATGAAAAGCCTGAAACCGTACTTGAAGATTGGTATCAACAGCCTGTCTTTTCTCATTTAAATCAGCAGCAACGCAAAGCATTAATGGAAAAGCGAAAAGCCAATTGTGGGGCAAATATTGGCAATATGCTATTAGCCACCAGTCTTGCTAAACAGCCTGATTTCCGAGAGAAAGTGCGGTCAAATTTTCTGCCATTTTTTTATTTTTGTGGAGAACGAGATCAAAAGTTTCGTCAAATGGCTGAAGTCAATCGACTTAATTTAATGCTGATTCCTGATGCAGGCCATAATGCCCATTTAGAAA
>CBCSVJ010000337.1:0-1838 GCA_965143545.1 uncultured Haemophilus sp.
AAATGAATTTTTATGCAATTCTTATGCAAATTCCCCTATATGAGAATAACTATGTCAGATCAATTAACAAAAGCATTTAAAGAACTGCTCCATCAAGAACGATTTGCTTCTCAGAGTGAAATTGTTGAAGCCTTAAAAAACCAAGGATTTCAAAGCATTAACCAGTCTAAAGTTTCACGCATGCTAAGTAAATTTGGTGCAGTTCGTGCGAGAAATACGAAAATGGAAATGGTGTATTGCTTACCAAGCGAATTAAGTGTACCCGCCACCAGCAGTCCATTGAAAAATCTGGTTTTAGATATTGATCATAATGATTTTGTTATCGTCATTAAAACCTCTCCAGGTGCGGCACAGTTGATTGCTCGCTTATTGGATTCCATTGGTAAACCCGAAGGCATTTTAGGCACGATTGCAGGAGATGACACCATTTTTGTGACACCAACAAAAGAGACAACAATCAAATCGCTTTTAGGACAAATTCAAACGCTCTTTGAAAGCAATCTATAATGAATATCTTAGTAACCGGTGGAACGGGATTTGTAGGAAAAGCCTTAGTTGAATCGCTACTTTCACGTGGCGATAGCGTTACTGTACTGACTCGCTCCATTGAAAAAGCCCAAGCTGTTTTTTCTGGAAAAACACCGCAATTTTTGACCGCACTTTACACACTCAAAGACTTAAATGAATTTGATGCGGTCATAAATCTTGCTGGAGAACCCATCTTCGATAAAAGATGGACAGTTCAGCAAAAAGAGAAACTGCGTCACAGTCGTATTGATTTAACCCAACAGATTGTTCAACTCATTAACCAAAGTGAACATCCGCCTGTATTGATTTCAGGTTCAGCCACCGGAATTTATGGAAACTGTGGCGAAGACCAGATCACTGAAGGCACTCCTCCAGGTAGTCAATTTACCGCACAACTTTGTATTGATTGGGAAAATGCACCCAAACAAACCAACACAAGAGTCTGTTTAGTGAGAACAGGATTGGTGCTTTCTCCAAAAGGCGGCGCTTTTGCTAAAATTCTACCGCTCTATCGCTTTGGATTAGGCGGCAAATTAGGGAATGGCGAGCAATATTGGAGTTGGATTGCGTTAGAGGACATGGTAGAAGGCCTTCTCTTCTTACTTGACCATAATGATTGTGAAGGTGCATTTAATTTTACTGCGCCACATCCTGTTAAAAACAAGACATTCAACCAATTATTAGGTCAAGCACTACATCGACCTTGTTTTGCTCAAGTGCCTCAATTTTTACTCACTTCTCTTCTCGGTGAACGCGCTTGCATTCTATTAGACAGTCAGAATGCCTATCCAAAACATTTGTTAGATTGCGGATTTACATTCCAATACTCAGAATTAAGTGATTACTTTCACAAAATACTTTAAAAAACAAAAGGCTAGTCAAAACCAGCCTTTATTATTTTCCATCGCCATTAAGCTAAATATTCTAAAAATTCCCCTACCGTGTGGAAGGATCCAAATACCAGCACAATGTCATTTTTACCCGCTTCTTTAACCGCACTTTGTACACCTTCAGCTACAGAATCTTCAGAAACACTTTTTGCTGATGGGCAAACTGTTGTTAATTTTGCATTTAGGTCATCGCCAGATTGACCACGGTAACCGCCTAATGTGACACAATACCATTGGTCAATAACAGAAGTAAGTTGGGTAAACACCGACTCCGCATCTTTATCTTTTAACATACCGCAAACGGCAATGATACGACCTGAAATCTGTGCTTTAAGTGCGGTCAATTTTTCGGCTAAATATTTTGCCGCATGAGGATTATGCCCCACATCGATAATCACTTTTGGTAACTGTGAATAAGGG
>CBCSVJ010000338.1:0-1836 GCA_965143545.1 uncultured Haemophilus sp.
CAGCTTTTCACAAGCTCTACAATTATTGGTGGTTTAGTTGGTTTAATCATTTTCGGTGTATTCGGTATCTTCAAACTCAAAGAAAGTAATGATATTTTCCAACAAGGCTTACGTTTAATGGCGATGATCGGCTTTGTTATGATTGCAGCTTCTGGTTTCGCTAATGTGATTAATACCACAAGCGGTGTGAAAGAATTAGTTGATGCACTTTCAACCGGTGCGGTTCAAAGTAAAGGCGTTGCGGCATTCTTAATGTTACTCGTTGGGTTATTAATTACCATGGGTATTGGTTCTTCTTTCTCAACTGTACCGATTATTACCTCAATTTATGTACCACTTTGTCTCTCTTTTGGTTTCTCACCACTTGCGACAGTAGCTATCGTAGGTGTAGCAGCAGCATTAGGAGATGCGGGTTCACCGGCTTCTGACTCAACACTTGGGCCAACATCCGGTTTGAATATAGATGGTAAACACGACCACATTTGGGATTCTGTTGTGCCAACCTTTATTCACTACAATATCCCATTATTAGCGTTCGGTTGGATTGCAGCCATGACCCTTTAATCGTTATAATCCCTGCATACATTATGCGGGGATTTTTTATGTCTATTCAATCATTACTCAATACGCTCGAGCAAAAAGTACAGCAACTGACTCATGCCTATCAAGCTGACTCTGATAAAAAAATCAACGCGAAATTTAACCGTATTTTATTTACCGAAGATTTTGAAACCGTCGGTTTTTATCTCAAAGAAATCCAACAAAGCTTAACTAAGCTATGTAAAATTCCTCATCAAAATGAAGAACAAATTGTATTTATGGCAGAACATCTTTTAGGGCAATGTACCGCCTTGACTGAAGCCATGAATCGCAAGCATAAAAAGCCCATTCAACCGAAAATAGCAGAGCCACAAGTTGCAAGTAGTAAATCACAACATAGCATTCATCGTCTCCCTCCTAGAGAGCGTCTAGAAAAGTATTATGAAGCCTTGCAGCAACTCACGGAAAAATACGAAGAAGCCAAAGCACAAGCTAATACGGCTCAAACAGATATTCAACGAGATATGCATAAGCAAACAGCCGCAATTTATTTAACGCGTCGTCAAAAATGTTTAGAGGCGATTGAGACCTTAGAAGAATACCTTGCCTTTAAAGAGGCCCAAGAAAGTGCGGTCAAAAAATAAGATATTTTTTAATAGACTGAAAAGCAAAAATCCCTAAATCTTTCGACTTAGGGATTTTTTGAATTTGATGGCGGAGGAAGTGAGATTCGAACTCACGGAGGGCGTAAACCCTCGCCGGTTTTCAAGACCGGTGCCTTCAACCACTCGACCATTCCTCCGTGATTTAAGCGAGGTGAATAATACGTTTTTTCCCCCACCCCGTCAAGCAAGAAAATAAAAAAATTATCTGACTGACTACTTTTAAATCACTATGTTTTAAAAATACACAAAATAAAAAACGGAACCTACTGGCTCCGCTTTTATTATTGAGATATTACTCTGCTTTTGCTTGTGTCGCTTCAGAATAAATATGACTAATTGCACTATGATGGCCTGCGGCGCCTTTACCATTAAAGTAATAGCGAGACTCCGTCCATTCTACAATTGGGAATGGTTTAGACTCTTCATCTGGTGCTTTAGCTAATGTCATCGCTGCTTTTGTGTGCTGTACTGCTGAAATGGTGCCTGCACGACCAGTGAACACATAAGAGCGAACAAACTCTGTTTTCTCTTGTGGTTCAACTTCTGTCGTTGCAACTTGAGCAACAGGTTCTGATTTATGATGCAAGCGTTCTAATGATTCTTGCACTTTCTGTTGAACCGCTTCATTTGC
>CBCSVJ010000339.1:0-1835 GCA_965143545.1 uncultured Haemophilus sp.
CATCTGAAGCGTTACCAATCGTTTTTAAATCACATACTTTTTTATTTGTATCAAGATATTTTGTCGTTAATGATGGAACGTGAGAAACATCTTTCAGGTAGTAAGTTTCACTAGTGATAAATTTACGGTTACTACGATCTACACTAGATGCACCACTTAAGAAACGCGGATCTTCTGATTTATCAAAGGCTTTTGTTTGTTTATAGAATTTCTCGCCGTTGAATGTCACTTCTTGGTTACCTTTTTTGATACGCTCAAACTGTGCATCTAAGCTTTGTGCTTGTGCAGCAGGTAATTCAACTGTTGAGCTTGTTGGTAAGGTTGAAGGTTTTTCTTTGCTACCTTGAAGTTGTTCGATTAATTGACAACCAGACAATAAACTTGCCATTGCGACTGCGGTGATGATTTTTTTCATAAATAATTCCTTAATAAATACGTTTAAATCGTTTTCTTTTGCTAGAATAACGCGTAATTTTAACCAATAACCCACAGGATTTAAAGCGTGATTTCTCTCGAAAGCGAAGTTTTACAACGCCACCTTCCCCTTTTTAACGGTAAATCAATTCTTCTTGCCGGTGGCATTAATGATGATTTTCCTCAAATATTGAAAAAACATTGCCAATCTGTGCAGGTTTGGAGTTGGTATTTTGATTATGCCAAAACCCAAAGTGCGGTCAATTTTGAGGTTGAATTTCAGCCGCAAGCCGATTTGATTATTTATTATTGGACGAAGAATAAACAAGAAGTGAATTTTCAGCTGATGCAACTACTCGCCAAAAGTAAAATTGGTCAAGAAGTGTTGATTATCGGTGAAAATCGTTGTGGCGTCCGTTCAGCTGAAAAACTGCTTGAACCTTATGGTGAAATTGGCAAAATCGACTCTGCGCGTCGTTGCGGTTTATACCATTTTGCCTTACAAAAACAACCGCACTTTGAGCTTCAATCTTATTGGAAATGCTACCAAAATGATGCATTAGGCGCTCTCCGTATTTACAGCTTGCCTGGTGTATTCAGTGCCAATGAACTTGATAGCGGTACATCACTTCTGCTTTCCACTTTAACCTCACCTATTCAAGGCAAAGTCTTAGACGTTGGTTGTGGTGCGGGTGTTATTGGTTCAATGATTAAAAAACATCATCCTAAAGCAGATGTCACGATGACCGATATTCATGCAATGGCAATTCAATCCGCTCGTCAAACACTGGCAGAAAATCAGCTTGAAGGTCAGGTTATCGCAAGTGATGTGTTTTCCCATATTGAGGGAAAATTTGATCTGATTATTTCAAACCCGCCTTTCCACGATGGAATCGATACAGCTTATCGTGCGGCGAAAGAACTTATTCAACAAGCAAAATGGCATTTGACGGCAGGTGGCGAACTTCGTATTGTTGCTAATGCATTTCTGCCTTATCCCGATTTATTAGCGCAACATTTCGGTAAGTTTGACGTACTTGCTCAAACCACCAAATTTAAAGTGTATTCCGTGAGAAATTAAGGAGAAAACAATGTTTGTAACCAGTTCAGCCATTCAAAATGGTGCTTTTGAAGACAAATATGGCAAACGCGGCACACAATTTAGCCCAAATGGTATGCCGACCTACTCTATTCCATTTGAAATTCACGATGCCCCTCAAGGCACTAAATCCTTTGCGGTTGTCTTAGAAGATAAAGATGCAATTACGGCAAGTGGGTTTGTGTGGATTCATTGGCTTATTGCGGATCTTGAACGTACCGTTATCCAAGAAAATGAAAGCCAAACTGCAACAGATTATGTACAAGGTGCAAATACTTGGGCGAGTAAATTAGGTCAATTTGATATCGAAGAAGCCTCATTC
>CBCSVJ010000340.1:0-1819 GCA_965143545.1 uncultured Haemophilus sp.
ATCATAATGTTAAACTGTATAACGGCGATATTGGCTTGTGTTTAGCTAAAGGCAAAGTATGGTTTGGCAATCGAGAAGTATCAACCAGTCGTATTCCCTCTCACGAGCCTGCGTTTATGATGACGATTCATAAATCCCAAGGTTCGGAATTTGATCATACCGTTATGGTGTTACCAACAGAACCCAATCCAGTGCTTTCACGAGAGCTGGTATTTACCGGTGTTACCCGTGCGAAAAATCAACTTTCCGTATTTGCCAATGAAAAAATCTGGCAAAGTGCGGTCAGAAATACGGTAAAAAGACAAAGTGGTTTAGGAAAGTTATTACAGGAAAAAGAGGAGTAAAAAATGAAATTATATGTTTACGATCATTGCCCGTTTTGTGTACGTGCCTGCATGATTTTTGGTTTAAAAAATTTACCGGTAGAACTTGTAGTGCTTGCAAATGATGATGAAGCAACGCCAATTGGTTTAGTGGGCAAAAAGGTTGTGCCAATTCTTGTCAAAGAAGAGGGTACTGCGATGCCGGAAAGTTTGGATATCGTGCATTATGTAGATGAACATTTTGGTGAAAAAATCTTATCTGAACACGTTCGTCCTGAAATTGAAACATGGTTAAAAGAAGTCGGCAGTTATTATGGTCATCTTACAACAGCACGCTTTACGAAAATTGGTTTAGCGGAATTTAAAACCCAAAGTGCGGTCGATTATTTCACTAAAAAGAAAACAGAATTTATTGGGGATTTTGCTGAAAATATTGCGAAGACTGAAACCTATCTTACTCGCTTAAAAGGCGATTTAGAGAAATTAGCTGTATTGGTTCAATCTGAAAATGCATTAAACGGTAAACTTTCTCTTGAAGATATTATCGTTTTCCCGGTATTACGAAATCTGACTTGTGTGAAAGGCATCGAATTCCCACCAGCGGTTTTAGCTTATATCACGAATATGACTAAGTTAAGCAATGTGCCGCTGTATTTTGATAAAGCCATTTAATCTTTGTTAAGTCATAGGCTTTGGAGATACTGAACTTTTGACTTGGATCATAGATACGGTCATTTTTTCAGTATTTTTTATTCATCGATCTATAATCTCTAAGGTTTACTTTATAAGAGCGCAGAGATATGGATCAGGAATACCAACGAGCGGTTACCCGTATTTGTGTGGAAACCGCTTTGTTATTATTACAGCATGGGGCAGAAAGTGCTGTCGTCGTACAAATGGCTCAGCGATTAGGTGTAGCTTTAGGCATTGAAAGCGTGGAGTGTGCTTTGACGGCAAATGCCGTCTTATTGACCACACTTTCTAAGCAACATTGTATTACTACTGTGCGGAAGAATGTCGATAAAGGCATTAATATGCAAATCGTTACGGATGTTCAGCACATTGTGGTTGCCGTAGAGCATCACTTGTATGATTTGTCTATGGCACAAAAGAAATTGGATAAGTTAAAACCACTAAAATATAACCGTTATTTGGTGGTGTTTATGATTGGTTTATCTTGTGCCTCTTTTGCTCACCTTTCTGGCGGAGATATGACAATTTGTGCGATCACCTTTATTGCCTCTGCCATTGCTATGTTTGTTCGACAAGAAATTTCTAAACGTCATTACAATCCACTCATCGTTTTTGCCATTACCGCTTTTGTCGCTTCACTGATTTCCGGTATGAGTTTGAAATATAGTTTAGGCAATGATCCTCATATCGCATTAGCTTCTAGCGTTTTATTACTCGTTCCAGGATTCCCATTGATTAATTCACTTGCGGATATTTTAAAAGGGTATGTCAATATGGGAATAGGACGATGGACCATCGCTACG
>CBCSVJ010000341.1:0-1815 GCA_965143545.1 uncultured Haemophilus sp.
AAGAAGCGCAAAAATCTTTAGATGCGCATAACGCTGCAGTAGCAAAAGCGAATAACCAAGTAGTCGAGTTACAAAAAGCAGAAGCTAAAGCGAAGGCAGATGCTGAAGCGAAAGCAAAAGCCGAGGCAAAAGCCAAAGCAGAAGCTGAAGCGAAGAAAAAAGCAGAAGAACAAAAACGCTTAGAAGAAGAGGCGAAAAAGAAAGCTGAAGAAGCGAAAAAAGCCAAAGATAAAGCGGAAAAAGATCGCTTAGAAAAAGAAGCAAAAGAAAAAGCTGAAGCTGCTAAACGAGCAGAAGCGGAGAAAAAACGCTTAGAAGAAGAAGCGAAGAAAAAAGCAGACGCAGCTAAACGCGCTGAAGAAGAGAAAAAACGTTTAGAAGAAGAGGCGAAGAAAAAACCGAATAAACCGGTTGTTACGCCAACTGTTCCAACACCTACAACTGGAACAGACTTTAATTCGACCAAAACAGTACATGGTAAAGAGTGGCGTTATATTGATATGGGGAAAAATAAAGATCCTTGGGGCCCTAGTAATGGTGAATACACTTATGCACCAGAATCTCTGAGTAATCTTCCGCCTCATGTAAATCTCCCTGATGGCTCAGGTGTTGTTAATTTTAATAAATTGTCAGGTAATAAATTAGGCAAGTTCTCTGGTAAAGCAACCGATCAAGATTATGTTGTTTTTGATGAAGCGGCTAGAAATGGTATGAATTATATGTTCGTCAATCAACCATATTCAACCTACGGCGTGCTTTATACCCCAACAGCAGAAGATCCAAAACGACTTGCTACAAGACACGTAGCTTTTGTGAGAGTGAACGAGGATGGAAGTAAATTCACGGGTAATGCAACTTATAAAGGTGGTGTAATTGCTCAGATTGGTGCTTATGAACGTAAAGCAGATGAATGGTCTGAGGGGGAAAAAGATAAAATTACCTATGATAGAAAAGAAATGATAAAAGATGACGGCTCTGTCACGGTTAATGTCAAAATGAATGGAACAACCGGAAAGCCAATGATGGATGGTGTCATTAATAGTAAAGCCATTGGTCAAATTAAATTAGGTACTCAGGAAGTACTAGATCAATCTGCTCATATTGGTTATCCAGATCCAGTAATTATAAGAAAGAATAACCATGAGGCTAGAGGAGTAGCTGTTCATGCTAAAACAACTGGACAATATGCCGCAACATTTGGTGGTAAAAATTATTCAGAGGTTGTTGGTATAGTAGGGTTAGAAAAATTTGTCAGCCACTCGACTATTGATAAAAATGACCATACTGAGGGTTTAGGTGAAATTAAAGAGGGTGGTAAAACATATGTCATTGAAAAATATCAAGCTACTTTCGGTGCTAAAAAATAACCCTTTCTTTTAATCACGTTCTGCCGCCGTTGTGCGGCAGATTTTTCTAATAAAGTATAATGAAAAAATATAGTTTCTTTTTACTCGCCTTATTTCCAACCTTAGCAATTTCTGCTCCGTCGCCGGAATTAAGCACAGAAATTGATAAACAAGTAAAAATTGCTGAACCTGAAAAACAGCGAGAAAATCTACCGCACTTAGCGGAAGAACAGTCCTACTCAACACGAATTAGTCGTGAAGAATTAGAGCAAAACCAACCGCTCACCACTCAATTATTATCACAAGCGATTTATTCTCGTGATGCTGATTTAATTGAGAAATTATTAGAAGTGTATCAAACCTTTCCTGAGCAAGATCCGATTTTAGTGCTATTTGCACAAGGAAAAGTGGCTGCATTAAATGATGACCAGGCAACTGCCATTGATAAATATCGTGAAGTGTTGGCACA
>CBCSVJ010000342.1:0-1800 GCA_965143545.1 uncultured Haemophilus sp.
AATACTTTTTCTTCGTCACAAAAGTGATTTTCCGCATTACGAAGAAACGTAATGCGTTCAGCAAGTTTGATAATCACGCAACGGAAATCGTCCACCATCGCAAGGAGCATACGGCGCACATTATCCACTTGAGAGGCATTGGCAGAATGGCTGGCATTGAGCTGACGGATATTATCCATCTCCTCCACACCTTTAAGCAGTTTGGTGATTTTAGGACCAAAATGTTCCTGAATTTGCTCCCAATCGACAATTTTGTTTGCGACTAAGGGGAATAGCATAGCGGTGAGTAAGCTTTCGCTGTCCATATTCATTTCATGCAGAATTTCCACCATTTCCACACCGGATTGCAATGTGAGGATTGCATTCTCCATTTGATCGGCATGTTCAGCTATTTGGGCTTGGGCATAATACCATGCATCAATCAGAGACTTTTCTACGGGGGCAGCAAGTTTAAGGCTCGAACACCATTGTTCGATCTCAAAATCATGTGGATTTGATAAGTGAGAACCACGAACTGCAACCATAATACCCCCTTGTTGATGAATATGGCTCGGCAACATCCTGTCAGCCGAGTTGTCTTTTTAAGACAACAAAAAAGTCTGACTATTCTATCAGAATTTACACCTTATTTGATAAATAATGTCACCGACTCCAAATGACTGGTATGCGGGAACATATCAATCATGGCGGTTTTGATAATACGATACCCAAAAGCGCGGAGAATCTCAGCATCCCGTACTAAGGTTGCGGGATTACAAGATACATAAAGAATGCTTTCTGCCCCAAGTTCACACAAAGCATTCAGTGCAAATGCTGCGCCACTACGAGGCGGATCAAGGAGAATTTTATTGAAATGTTGTTTTGCCCAAGGTTGTTCTAAAAAAACTTGGTCTAAATCGGCTTGATAAAATTCAACATTATCGATGTGATTAAACTGTGCATTCGCTTGGGATTTTTTCACCATGTCAAAAACACCTTCAATTCCAACCGCACTTTTCACGCGTTTGGCTAAAGGCAACGTGAAATTGCCCATTCCACAGAATAAATCTAAGACATGATCATTCTGATTCAAATCAAGCCAATCTAAAGCCGTCTCAACCATTTGCTGATTTAAGTGGGTATTCACCTGAATAAAATCACGAATATCGAAAGATAAGTGAATATCGTCTAATGCATAATAAGGCATTTCACCATGCACAAGTTGAAGGTTTTGATCATCTTGCAGGAATAAATTTACGGCATTGATACGTGCAAACTCGAGTAACAAAGTGCGGTCAGTTTCGGCTAAATTTCCCCTATAGCGTAACAACATGGCTACGCCATTCTCTGCTGAAACTAATTCAACATGCCCTAATTGTTTCGGGACCGAATATTGCGCCCAAAGTGCGGTCAATTTTGGAATAAGATCATTAATCGCAGGCTCAGCGACTAAGCATTGCTGAATACTCACTAACTGATTGGAGTTTTTCTGACGAAATCCCATTTCAATGATTTTGTTTTTAGCATTCCACAGTAAACTTAATCGTACGCGACGGCGATAGCCCCATTGTTCGCCACAAATCATTGGCATTAATTGAATAGGTTCTGCCTGCAATTTACTTAATCGAGAAAAAAGAGCTTTCTCTTTCGCTTTACGTTGCGTTTCCACAGGAATATGCTGGCCTTGGCAACCACCACAACGTCCATAATAACTGCATTGCGGCTCAACACGCTGATTACTCTCTTGTAGCCATTTTTGTGCAGTCGCTAATCCATATTGACGCTTTTCATCGGTGACTATCGCTTCCACTTTTTCCGTTG
>CBCSVJ010000343.1:0-1795 GCA_965143545.1 uncultured Haemophilus sp.
CCGAGCTATTTAGCTCGGTTTCTTTTTACCTATACCCTATTTTGCTTCAGCTTGGGTCTTTTTCTCTTCAAGTTCTTCCCATCGCATAAATGCCGTTTCAAGCTCCGCTTCCGTATCCGCTAATTCTTTTAGCTTCGCATCCGTTACATCATGAGCTTGTTGGAAAAAGTGAGGGTCACCAATTTCAGCTTGAAGTGCAGTAATTTTCTCTTCTAATTCTTCCAATAATTGTGGTAGCTGTTCTAACTCACGTTGTTCTTTGTAAGAGAGTTTAACGGATTTTGGCTTTTGAGAAACTACGTCATTTTTGACCGCACTTTCCTGTACTTTTGGTGCTTCTTTTTTGGATTTTTGGCTCTCTTGCTCTGCTTTCATCGCAAAGTAATTAGCTTGTTGTCCTTTCGCATCAAAGAAACCGCCCACGTATTTATTCAATACGCCATCGCCTTCAAAGAAATAACACTCCGTCGCGACATTATCAATAAACTGACGATCATGGCTGACAATCAATAAGGTACCTTGATAATCCGTGAGAATTTCTTCCAATAATTCTAAGGTTTCTACATCCAAGTCATTGGTTGGTTCATCGAGAATCAGCAAGTTATTCGGTTTCAGTAATAATTTAGCCAATAACAAGCGATTACGTTCACCACCAGAAAGCGCTTTTACAGGTGTCATCGCACGTTTGGGTGGAAATAAGAAATCCTGTAAATAGCCCAACACATGACGTTTTACACCATTGACTTCAATATCCTGCTTGCCATCAGCAACGTTATCCATCACTGTTTTTTCTGGATCAAGATCAGCACGATATTGGTCAAAATAAGCGATATCTAATTTTGTACCACAATGAATGCGACCGCTGGTTGGCTTTATTTCACCTAATAAAAGTTTAATAAATGTGGTTTTTCCGCAGCCATTTGGGCCAACCAATGCAATTTTATCGCCACGTAAAATGGTCGTGCTGAAATCTTTAAGCAGCTGTTTGCCTTCAATTTCATAACTCACATTTTCCATTTCAAACACGATTTTGCCTGAACGACTCGAGTTATCTAATTGTAACTTGGCCGTACCCATCACCTCACGACGTTGGCGACGTTCTTCACGCATCGCTTTTAAAGCTCGCACACGGCCTTCATTACGCGTACGACGAGCTTTAATACCCTGACGAATCCAAACCTCTTCTTGCGCTAAACGCTTATCGAAAAGCTCGTTCTGTAACGCTTCGACACGTAAGTTTTCTTCTTTCGTGGTGAGGTATAAATCATAATCACCAGGATAAGACACTAATTTACCGCGGTCTAAATCCACAATACGAGTCGCCATTTTGCGGATAAAAGAACGGTCATGAGAAATAAACACAATACTTCCGGTGAATTCTAATAAGAAGTTTTCTAACCATTCAATTGCATCCACATCCAAGTGGTTAGTCGGTTCATCTAATAACAAGACATCAGGATTACACACCAACGCACGAGCAAGAGCGGCTTTACGCAACCAACCACCCGATAAATCGGCTAATTTAGTATCGGGATTTAACTCGAGCTTTTGCAGGACTTCATTGATTTTATTTTCAAACTGCCAACCGTTGGCATGCTCTAATTTGGCTTGCACTTGTGCTAGTTGATTAAGAATTTGTTCGCTGTAATTTTGTGTCAATTCTTGCGAAATATGGTGATATTCCTTTAACAAATCCGCTAAATGCTCAATCCCTTCCGCCACATAATCGAAAACATTGCCTTCGGCGTGGCGAGGCGGGTCTTGTTCTAAACGCGAAACCACTAAATCTTTTTCA
>CBCSVJ010000344.1:0-1790 GCA_965143545.1 uncultured Haemophilus sp.
ATTTTTCCGCTGCTTTTGCACCTAACAAGTAGTGAATTAACTTGTGTGCACCATCTGGATTTTTAGAGGTTTTAGGAATCGCTAAAGTATCAACCCAAAGAACAGGACCTTCTTTTGGGAACACCATATTTAATGGTGCTTGTTCTTTTTTCGCGATACGTACAGAACCATTCCATAATTGACCTAATTCTACTTCACCAGAGATGAAAGAGTTTGCAGGGTTATCAGAATTGAAAGAAAGTACGTTTGGACGTAATTTCAATAACTCTTCATAAGCTTGCTTGATAATTACTGGATCTTTGGTGTTTGGATCTTGACCAATTTTTAATAACGCAATATTGAATACTTCACGCGCATCATCCAATAATTGGATTTTGTTTGCATATTCAGGTTTCCAGAAATCTCCCCAAGAAGTGAAGTCAGAACCTTTATAGGTATTGGTATTAAATGCAATACCTGGCGCACCTAACAACTGAGGAAGCGAGTATTTATTGCCTTTGTCATAAGGTTTGTTGAGCCAATCAGGGTCTAATTCTTTGATAACAGGTAATTTACTGTGATCTAATTCTTGTAGCATACCTTCGCGTGCCATTTTAGATACGAAGTAGTTAGATGGAGCAATAACATCATAACCGCCTGCATCACCTTGAGTTTTCATTTTGGCATACATCGTCTCATTAGATTCAAGACTTGCTACGATAACTTTGATACCAGTTTCTTTTGTGAAGTCATCTAATAGACCATCTGGTACATATTCAGTCCAAGTATATAAGTACACAGTATCATTTGCTGGAGCCTGTGCTTTTGTTGCATCAGACTTGGCTTCTTTGTCGTTACAAGCAGTTAATGTAGCGGCAACTAAACCGGCAGTAAGCAAACCTGCAAATTTTTTCATTTTTCTTTGTTCTCCGTAAAAGAGGGGTAAAAAACCACCTGCATTAATGCAGGTATAAAAAAACGCCTTGATTGTGCGTCAAGGCGTATTTTATTTGATCTTAAAAGATTTGTGAAACCTTTTTATATCAATGTTTAATGATTATTTTTGCGTGTAACTAATTGACTTAAAATTACTAATCCTAATGAAAGCACAATCATAATCGTTGCTAACGCGTTTACTTCTGGTGTTACCCCTGCTTTAACAAGAGAGAAGATACGCAACGGTAGGATTTCATAGCTTACACCACTTACGAAAGAGGATACAACAACATCATCTAATGAAATAGTAAAGCTTAATAACCAACCTGACACTACAGCCGGTAAAGCAAGTGGTAGGATGATTTTACGCAAAATAGTGACTTCGCTAGCACCTAAATCTTTCGCCGCTTCAAGCATTCTTGCATCAAAGCCATTTAAGCGAGAGAAAATCGTTACGGTAACATAAGGTAGACAGAATGTTACGTGCGCTAATAATAATGACCAGAAACCAAGCGAAATCCCTACAACCATAAATAAGGCAAGTAGAGAAACCGCCATTACGATATCTGGTGACATCATGACGATAAATAACATACCACTTACTGCTTGTTTACCACGGAAACGATAGCGATAAAGTGCAATCGCGGTCAAACCACCTACAATAGTGGCTAACGTTGCAGCAAAGAAAGCAATAGTGACAGAGTGGAACGCAGCCTGGATTAAGGTATCGTTATTAAATAAACGCTCATACCAGTTCCAACTAAAGCCTTTCCAACTTAAACCATCACGGTCTTCGTTGAAGGAGTTAGTCACCAAAATAATAATTGTGATATACAAATAAGCGTATACCACAAACATAAAAATATTACGTAGTA
>CBCSVJ010000345.1:0-1787 GCA_965143545.1 uncultured Haemophilus sp.
CTTGGTGCTTCGCCTTGGCGAGTCTTTTTTACAATCACATTACCTCTTTCTCTCCCTGGTGTATTGGCGGGTTTAGTATTAGGTTTTGCTCGCTCTTTAGGGGAATTCGGGGCAACCATTACCTTCGTTTCCAATATTGCGGGGGAAACTCAAACCATTCCTTTAGCGATGTATTCATTTATCCAAACGCCAGGTGCGGAAGCTCAAACTGCACGACTTTGCTTGTTTGCGGTGATCCTTTCATTAATTTCCTTATTGCTTTCCGAAGCATTGAGCAAACGGATGCAGAAAAAATTGGGGCAGGGCGATGCTACACATTAATGTACAACAACAATTAGGTCGCCTGACCTTACGTGCGGATCTGCAACTGCCAACTCAAGGTGTGACGGCTATTTTTGGTTTGTCAGGTTCGGGTAAAACCTCATTGATTAATTTGGTGAGTGGTTTAACTCATCCTGATCAGGGATTTATTCGTTTAAATGACCGCACTTTGGTCGATGTGGAGAACGGTGAGAATCTCCCCGTGCATCAGCGCAAAATTGGCTATGTATTCCAAGATGCCCGTTTATTTCCGCATTACAACGTCAAAGGCAATTTACGTTATGGCATGAAGAATGTCAGCCGTGAAGACTTTGATTATATCGTTCAGCTACTTGGTATTGAGCCATTACTCAAACGCTATCCGCTGACTTTATCAGGCGGAGAAAAACAACGTGTGGCGATTGGGCGAGCCTTATTGACGGATCCTGATATTTTATTGATGGATGAACCGCTTTCTGCTTTAGATGTGCCTCGCAAACGTGAGCTTATGCAATATTTAGAAAGTCTATCCAAAGAAATTAATGTGCCGATTTTATATGTGACGCACAGTTTAGATGAATTATTACGTTTGGCCGATCGCGTGGTGCTGATGGAAAATGGCAAAGTGAAAGCCTATGACACCTTAGAAAATGTGTGGAACAGTCCGTTATTTGCCCCTTGGAAAGGCGAATCAGAGCAGAGTAGTGTGTTGGCGTTGCCCGTCTATTTACATAATCCAACCTATAAAATGACCGCACTTTCTTTAGGTGAACAACAGCTTTGGATTAACGAAGTGCATCATCAAGCGAATGAAAAAGTGCGTGTCTGTATTTATAGTTCCGATGTATCACTCACTCTCAGCAAGCCAGAACAAACGAGTATTCGTAATATCTTACGTGGACAAATTGTACAAATCGTTCCGCAAGAGAATCGCATTGATATTGCGGTGTTGGTGGAAGGGCATAAAGTTTGGGCAAGTGTCAGTAGATGGGCGTTTAATGAATTGCATTTCGCTCAAGGCATGGATGTTTATGTGCAAATAAAAGCGATTTCAGTCGTATAAAGTAAAAGTGCGGTCAATTTCAAAACAGTTTTAAAATTGACCGCACTTTTTGTTTAGGCTTACTTACCTAAGTTATCAAAGAATTTCTTCACACCGTCTAAAAAGCTTGAAGATTTCGGACTATGCGACTTTTGTCCTTTCAAACTTTCTTCCAGTTTTTCTAATAATTCTTTTTGTTCTTTATTTAAGTTCACCGGTGTTTCAATCACTACGCGACAAATGAGATCGCCTGCGTAGCCGCTACGTGTAGAGCTCACCCCTTTACCACGCATACGGAAGAGTTTGCCTGTTTGGGTTTCAGCAGGGATTTTGAGTTTCACTTTACCGTCTAAGGTTGGAACTTCAATCTCACCACCTAACGCAGCCATTGAGAAACTGATTGGCACTTCACAGTAGAGGTTATTGCCATCACGTTCAAAGATAT
>CBCSVJ010000346.1:0-1780 GCA_965143545.1 uncultured Haemophilus sp.
ATTCCCAACAGTAAACTTCCCTAACCCGGAAGAAAAAGGTGCATTAGATTTAGCGATTAAAGTAGCAAAAGAACACAATGCAGAATTCATTATTGCTAATGACCCAGATGCAGACCGTTTAGCGGTGGCTGTTCCAGATGCACAAGGTAACTGGAAATCTTTACACGGCAACGTAGTAGGCTGTTTCTTAGGTTGGTATTTAGCAAAACAATATCATGCAAAAGGTGAGAAAGGCGTATTAGCGTGTTCTTTAGTGTCTTCTCCTGCACTTGCTGAAATTGCGAAAAAATACGGTTTCCAATCAGAAGAAACCTTAACCGGTTTCAAATACATCGGTAAAGTTCAAGGCTTATTATTCGGTTTCGAAGAAGCACTTGGCTACTTAGTTGACCCAGATAAAGTACGCGATAAAGACGGTATTTCTGCCGCTATCGTATTCTTAGATTTAGTGCGTCACTTGAAAGCTCAAGGCAAAACCTTAGCGGATTACGCCAATGACTTCACACAAGAATTCGGTGCTTATGTAA
Organism: uncultured Haemophilus sp.; assembly: GCA_965143545.1. GTDB lineage: Bacteria > Pseudomonadota > Gammaproteobacteria > Enterobacterales > Pasteurellaceae > Haemophilus_D. Next base: position 528 of record CBCSVJ010000346.1, read on the forward strand.
GTGGTCAAATTTCTATTCGTGTAAGCGATTTATCTGAAATTGGTAAATTAATGGCCGCACTTCGTAACACACCTCCAGCTGAAGTAGGTGGCGTTAAAGTGGCACAATTCATCGACCACACTAAAACAGATCGTCAAAGCGACATCCTCGTATTCGTATTAGAAAACGGTAGCCGCTTAATCGTTCGCCCATCTGGTACTGAACCGAAAATCAAGTTCTATCTAGATGCGCGCGGTAAAGATCCAAAAGACGCGGATCACGTTTTAGCACAATTTGATGAAGGCGTTCGTCAAATCCTTCGTCAAGATGCTTACGGCAAACAAGATTGCTAATTGAGCCAACTATTAAATGATAAAAAACGCTAGGTTTGATGCCTAGCGTTGTTATTTTTACTTATTTCAATGCAAGTTGTAACTTGCCTTGATGTTTTTCTAATAAAGCCTCTGCTTGAGCGCGATCTAGTCCACTCAGAATCATCATAATTGCTAATTTCGCATTTTGGTCGGCAAGCTTTAATGTCTCTTCTGCGAGTGCCTTATCGCAATCCGTGGCTTGCATCACGATACGAATGGCACGAGTTTTCAGTTTTTCATTACTTGCCTGCACATCCACCATTAAGTTTTGATAGCATTTGCCCATTAAGATCATAGAAGCCGTAGTGAGCATATTCAGTACTAATTTTTGTGCCGTACCTGATTTTAAGCGGCTAGAGCCGGTTAGCACTTCTGGCCCCACTACCGTATCAATGGCAATGTCCACAATATTTGCCATCGCTGAATTTGGATTACTTGAAATTGAAACGGTCACTGAACCTAAACTTTTCGCATATTCCAATGCACCAATCACATAAGGTGTTCGTCCACTGGCGGCAATGCCCACCAATACGTCTTTTGAGGAAAATTGAATGGTTTGTAAATCAACCACGGCTTGTGCTTTGCTGTCTTCCGCCCCTTCAATAGGATGACGCAATGCCCGCTCGCCGCCGGCAATAATACCTTTCACCATTTCAGGTGATACACCAAAAGTTGGTGGGCATTCAGAGGCATCCAATACCCCCAATCGCCCACTGGTTCCGGCGCCAATATAGACTAATCGACCACCTTGTTGAAATACAGCAACGATACGTTCGACCGCTTGGGCAATTTGAGGTAAACATTTCTCAATTGCCAAAGGCACTTGTTTATCTTCCTCATTCATTAACTGCACAATTTCCAATGCTGACAAGCTATCCACATGCATGGAATTGGGATTCC
>CBCSVJ010000347.1:0-1765 GCA_965143545.1 uncultured Haemophilus sp.
GCCTTGTTTGTTGCCGGATGCATTGAGGGCAGTTTGCTCATCTTCGCAATAAATTGTGATTTTTGCTCCGCGTTTAAGCAAGGAGATAGCCGTACAAAGTGAGGCAATCCCGCCACCAATAATGGCAATATCTTGCTCGTTTAGATTAGCGGGCTGACTATGAAACCAGGGAGCTGAAAGTGCGGTCAGTTTTTCATGCGTTTTTTGACCGGAAAGACATTCCCGTTTTTTACCAAATCCTTTGCGCTTCGTAATATCAAAGCCTGCATTTTCTAAGCCTTTTCTAACCGCACTTGCTGCAGTAAAGGTCGCAAAGGTGCCTTGTGGCTTGGTAAAACGAAACATTTGCTGATAAAGCTGCTCGTTCCACATGTCTGGATTTTTACTTGGCGCAAAACCATCTAAAAACCACGCATCAATTTTATCATTCATATAATCGCCCAGTTGCGGCAGATTTTCAGCCACATCACCAAACCAAAGATCTAACGTGGTTTCATCAAACTGAAAACGATAGCAACCCTGAATGGGATTAAGCCAATGCTGTTGTAAATGCTGAGCTAGATGAGAAAATTGCGGATAGGCTAAATGAGCTTGTTGTAACGCATCAAGTGGCAAAGGGTATTTTTCAAAAGAGATAAAATAAAGGCGTTTTAAAGGCGAATCGGGATGTTTCTGACGAAACTCACGGAATAGCGAGGTAACAGCAAAGAAATTTAATCCTGTGCCAAACCCTGTTTCAGCAATAACAAAATGGGCTTCTTGATAATTAACCCAACGTTCCCACAACTGATTGCCTTCTAAAAACACATAATGGGTTTCCGCTAAACCATCTTGATTAGAAAAATACACATCATCAAATTTATCCGAAACAGGCGTATTCTCTTGGTTAAAATGAATTTTTGCGTGCTGAATGGTGAACATGTGTTAGCCCTTTTTTGCCTTATCAAATTCTTTTATAATAGCACGGAAATTTTGAGTCGGTTAAAACTTAACTGGTCGAACAAATGAATTATTGCTTGCAATATTTTCATTTCATAGTAAATTGCGTTCAGCTAACAACTGTAAGTTGAACTAAATTTACCCTAAATCATAAGGAATAAAGAATGAAAAGAGCTGTAATTACTGGTTTTGGTATTATTTCAAGTATCGGTAACAACAAAGAAGAAGTTTTAGCTTCATTAAAAGCAGGTAAATCTGGTATTGAAGTCGTACCTGAGTTTATTGAAATGAAAATGCGTAGCCATGTTGCGGGCACAATCAAACTTGATCCAAGCGAGCACATCGATCGTAAAGTGTATCGTTTTATGGGTGATGCGGCAGCTTATGCATACCTTTCTATGCGTGAAGCAATTGAAGATTCAGGTTTAACAGAAGATCAAGTTTCAAATGACCGTACAGGTCTTGTAATCGGTGCGGGTACTGGTTCAGCTCACAACCAATTAGTGGCTTGTGATGCAGTACGTGGTCCACGCGGTGTGAAAGCAATTGGTCCTTACGCAGTAACTAAAACCATGGCTTCAAGCGTATCAGCTTGTTTAGCAACCCCTTATAAAATCCGTGGTGTGAACTACTCAATCAGCTCTGCTTGTGCAACGTCTGCACACTGTATCGGTCACGCAGTTGAGTTAATCCAATTAGGTAAACAAGATGTGGTTTTCGCTGGTGGTGCGGAAGAATTATCTTGGGAATGTGCAACAGAATTCGATGCAATGGGTGCCGTTTCAACTAAATAAAATGATAACCCAGAAAAAGCGTCTCGTGATTA
>CBCSVJ010000348.1:0-1761 GCA_965143545.1 uncultured Haemophilus sp.
CACTTGACGCTGTTCTTCCGTCAAACGCATATTTTTTTCAACAGAAGAAGGATTATTATCCACCGGCACAGTACGGGTTTCTAATTCTTTAATATAGTGCCATACTTCTTCTGGACGATTCGGCAACACGCTTTTCGGTTGTGGTTTTTCCGGCTGAACATTTGTCGTCACTACAGGTTCAGGCGTTTTACTTTTTAAGAAGTAAAGCCCTAACCCAAAACCTAATACCGCCGCCAACGCAAGAACAATTAAGGTATTGCGATTAAAACTTTTCTTTGCTTTCTTTTTATTATTTTTTGAGCCGCTTCGACCGGCAAAATCTCGATGAGCCACGATAAAATCCTAAAATATTCGATAAATTAAACTTAGAGTATAAAAAAACGCTTAATTCTACTGGAAAACAGTGCATTTTTCTAGGGAATTTTTGCTAACTCAAATCCAATGGATCCACGTCTAAAATCAACCGCACTTGAGAAGACTTTATCAGCTCTGGTGAATATCGACTTAATGCCGCCTGTAATTGTTTCCGAGAAGCGTGCTGTAATAGCAACTGCCAACGATACTGCCCCGCTTTTTTGCTGAACGGTGCGGGAATCGGTCCCAACACTTGCAAGCCTTCAATTTTTTGTTCATAGAAGAAGGACACTAATTGCGACAATGCATTTTCCGCCTCTTCAGAATGACGAGATTGTGCTTTAAACAATGCCTGGAAACTAAATGGAGGCAAGCCCATATTATGGCGTAGCTTCAAGGTTTCTTCTGCAAAGGCTTGATAGCCTTTTTCAAGCAAGGTGGTTAATAACGGATGATCCGGATAATGTGTCTGCAAAACCACTTCGCCCTGTTTTTCGGCTCGGCCTGAGCGCCCTGCCACTTGCACATAAAGCTGCGCTAAACGTTCTTCGGCTCTGAAATCAAGGGAAAATAAGGCATTATCTACATTCACTAAAGCAACCAACGTGACATTCGGGAAATGATGTCCTTTGGCTAACATTTGTGTGCCAATTAAAATCTGACTTTTACCTTGCTGAATATCCTCTAAATAACCTTCAAGCTTGCCTTTTCGCGCCGTACTATCGCGATCGATACGTGCAATATTGTATTGCGGGAAACGTGCTTTTAAGGTTTCCTCCAGTTGTTCAGTGCCTAACCCCGTTGTGACTAAATGCGTTGAACCACAATGACCACATTGCATCGGCACTGTTTTTTGTGCGCCACAATGATGGCAGCGTAAAACACGCTGATGTTGGTGATAAGTATAAGGTTTTTCGCAATGATGACATTCATCAATCCAGCCACATTCATGACATAACAACACAGGCGCAAATCCACGTCGATTAAGGAATAACAATACTTGGTTACCTTTTTCTAAGTGTTCTTGCATACGTTTCAATAGCGGCTCGGATAAGCCGTTTTGAATTCGTTGATGTTTTAAATCAATCACAAACTGGCGAAGTGCGGTCGCATTGCCAGCCCTTTTTGATAGCACCAAATGATGGTATTTGCCATTTTGTACGTTATTCACACTTTCCAAACTTGGGGTCGCAGAACCTAACAAAATAGGAATATTGAGTTTTTGCGCTAAAACAATACCTAAATCTCTCGCATGATAACGCCAACCATCTTGCTGTTTAAACGAGCCGTCATGTTCCTCATCTAAAATGATTAAGCCAAGATCTGAAAACTGGGTGAAAAGCGCCGATCTCGTGCCAATTACGATTGCACTCTGTCCTGTTCTTGCTCGCTCCCAAACATTTAAGC
>CBCSVJ010000349.1:0-1740 GCA_965143545.1 uncultured Haemophilus sp.
AACGTCAGGTATTACATACCGATAGCCGATTAAATATGCCTAAAGTGGAATCGGCAAAAATCGCGTTACAACAGATTAATCCATACGTAGAAATTGAAACCATCAATGCACAACTTTCCAAAGAAAAACTCGCGGAAATCATACCGCACTTTGATGTGATATTAGATTGTACCGATAACGTGGATATTCGTAATGCGCTCGATCGTGGTTGCGAAAAAGCGAAGATCCCGCTAATTTCTGGTGCGGCGATCCGTTTAGAAGGGCAAGTATCCGTCTTTACTTACGAACCCAATACCCCAACCTATCGCCAACTTAGCCAGCTCTTTGGGCAAAATGTTTTAAGTTGTGTAGAAGCTGGCGTACTGGCACCAATTGTGGGTATTGTTGGCTCCATTCAAGCCTTAGAAGCCATCAAAGTGCGGTTAAAAATCGGTTCAAATTTATGTGGACGTTTGTTGTTAATCGATGGATTAGCCATGCGTATCCGAGAAATGAAATTACCCGTCTAATAGTTGGACAGACATCAAGTCTGTCCTTCTCTCAAATTACCCACAAATAATTATCCCTCCCCTCGTGCATTAACAAAAAACAAATGCTATTATCTTGCTCGACAATTCATTTGTCTTATATCGCAAGTTTTGTGTATAGGAAAATGGCAGACACTTCAAAAATCTCTTCATTTTATACCTCACTTGCAAATCATCATTTCAATTTAAGGATTTATTCACTAATGAAAGAGATTTTGCAGCAATTCAAACAAAATTATCTGATCAAATACTGGAATCCTGTCGCTGCAGTTATTGCTGCTGGACTCATTTCAGCTTATTACTTTGGGGTAACTGGCACTTATTGGGCGGTTACTGGGGAATTTACCCGTTGGGGTGGACATGCTTTGCAAGCGCTAGGCGTCGACGTATCCGACTGGAACTATTATAAAATTATCGGCATGCAAGGCACGATCTTCACCCGTATTGATGGTGTGATGATCTTAGGTATGTTCGCGGGATGTATTTCTGCCGCACTTTGGGCAAACAACGTAAAATGGCGTAATCAACCACACAAACGTCGTATTGTTCAAGCTCTTATTGGTGGTGCATTGGCCGGTTTCGGCGCACGTTTAGCGATGGGCTGTAACCTTGCCTCCCTCTTCACGGGTATCCCACAATTTTCAGTACATGCTTGGTTCTTTACTATTGCGACTGCCGTAGGTACTTATGCTGGGGTAAAAGTGACCTTACTTCCGATATTCCGCGTGAAATTAGAATTGAAAAAAGGTGCAGCAAAATTACAAGAAACGGATCCTAAACAAGCAAGTCGTCGTTTCTGGATTGGTATGGTGATCTTTTTTGCTTACCTAATTGCTTCACTTTATGTGATGACAAACTCCGTCAAACTCGGTTTTGCAATGCTTTGTGGTTTAGCATTTGGCTTATTAATTGAACGTGCTCAAATCTGCTTTACTTCTGCCTTCCGTGATTTATGGGTAACCGGTCGTGCTTATATGGCAAAAGCCATCATCTTCGGTATTCTCGTGGGGACGCTTGGCGTATTCAGCTACATTCAATTAGGCGTACCAGCCAAAATCATGTGGGCAGGCCCAAATGCCATTATCGGTGGTTTATTATTTGGCTTCGGTATTGTATTAGCGGGCGGATGTGAAACCGGTTGGATGTATCGCTCAATGGAAGGTCAAGTTCACTTTATGTGGGTGGGTGTGGGTAATGTTGTTGGTTCAACCTA
>CBCSVJ010000350.1:0-1734 GCA_965143545.1 uncultured Haemophilus sp.
CGGGCGGTGTTGGGATTAACCAATGGTACGACGTGACTTTAATGGAAGGTCGTAACCGTGAGGTGCGCCGTCTGTGGGAATCACAAGGTATTCAAGTGAGCCGTTTAATCCGTATTCGTTACGGCAATATTAAGCTGATGAAAGGTTTACCGCGTGGTGGCTGGGAAGAAATGGATCTGGAAAACGTCAACTATTTACGAGAATTAGTGGGCTTGCCACCAGAAACCGAAACCAAATTAGACGTGACCAAACCTCGTCGCCGACCAAAATCAGGTCAAATTCGTAAAGCAGTAAAACGTTATACTGAGTTAAGTAAACGCTATAAAAAATAGGTGGTATTCGCGATGAAAATGCAGCAACTTCGCTACATTGTGGAGATTGTAAACCAAAATTTAAATGTGACTGAAGCCGCAAATGCGCTTAATACCTCTCAACCCGGTATCAGTAAACAAGTTCGGTTGTTAGAAGATGAATTAGGTTTAGAGATTTTTGAGCGTAATGGTAAACACATTAAATCCATTACCCCTGCGGGTAAAAAGATCGTGGCTATTGCTCGTGAGCTTTTAGTGAAAGCGCAAAGCATTAAATCGGTTGCCAATGAATATACTTGTCCAAATCATGGTGTGTTACGCATTGCAACAACCAATACGCAAGCGCGTTATATGCTGCCGGCTGTGGTAGAACGTTTCTCTAAACAATATCCGGATGTGAGTTTGCATATTCATCAAGGTTCACCCACTCAAATTCATGATGCGTTGATTTCTGGTGAAGTGGATTTAGCAATTACGACAGAAGCGCCGTATCTTTTTGATGATTTGATTCAATTGCCTTGCTATTTGTGGAATCGTTCGGTGATTGTTAAACCCGATCATCCTTTAGCAAAAGTGAAAGAGCTTACCGTTGAAGAATTAGGTAAATATCCGTTAGTCACTTATACCTTCGGCTTTACCGGTGTATCTGATTTGGATTATGCGTTTAACCGAGCGGGTATTTTGCCGAATATTGTGTTTACCGCAACGGATGCTGACGTGATAAAAACCTACGTGCGTTTAGGATTAGGCGTGGGCATTATGGCCTCTATGGCGCATACGCCTGCAGATACAGATTTAGTGGCGATTGATGCAGGGCATTTGTTCCGTGCGAGTATGACGCAAATTGCCTTTAAACACAGTACTTTCTTACGCAATTATATGTATGATTTTATCGAATTTTTCTCACCGCACTTAACGCGTCCAATGGTTGAAAAAGCCGAAAGATTGCGTGATAACAATGCCGTGAAGAAATTGTTTGATAATGTCGAATTAGATGTGAAGTAAAATAGCAAAATAAAAGGGCGGTCAGAATTTAATGCGAATTCTGACCGCTCTTTTTTTACAATAAAAATAAATGTGGCACTAAGTTCATGACGATAACTGTTGCAATGGAAAGCAATAATCGTGATGCGCCAAAGATAAAGCCGCGATTGGTACCGTTATCAAATTTTACTAATAAATTTGCCATTGCCGTTAAGGCATAGACTTCAATCACCGTGAAGATGACTAAGTAAATATAAGCAGAAACCACAGAAATATATTTCAACGTAATAAACCAAGGCAGGATAATACCAACAGCCAAGATTGGCGCCACCCATAGGGTTTGTTTAATCGTTAAATTAATTTTTCGAGAAAAATAACTTTGTAGCGATACAGTCAACAACCCATTCACAAAAAGTGCAATGGGGGAGTGTTCCGGCAT
>CBCSVJ010000351.1:0-1731 GCA_965143545.1 uncultured Haemophilus sp.
CGACATGAAACAGCCAAGGATCGTAAAGATAAAAAAGATTAAAAAGTGCGGTCATTTTTATGTTATTTTCCTAAATTCTTTTTCACAGCTAAGATTTTTTTGAGTGGATATTTAATTAATTTCTTCACTAAATTATTAGATTTTGAACCACGAATCGCTTCCAAATTACTCACTAATTGTGGATTTTCAATGGCCATAAGCGGACGAACCACATTGTTATTAATGAGGAATTGGGTTTCAAATAATAAGAAATCATCAGCAAGCCAAAATGGTTTTTCTTGTTCGACTTGCTTTAAAAATGCACGTGCCGCTGATTTTTTAATTAAATATGCCACCGTGCCGGCAAAATAACTTTTATACGGATAAGCCACGGTAACATCACCAATAGTTTGGCGTAAAAATGAAAAGGTGGTTGGATAATTAATTTCTAATTCCACATCATCAAATTCCGCAATTTTTGACTGCCCGATTAATACAATATCTGCATCACATTTTTCGGTTAAAAGTGCGATCGTTTTTGGTGATAAATTAGCATTAAATAACGCATCATCTTCACAGACTAATGCATAGTCATTTTCCGTCACATTTTGATCTTCTACGATCTGACGATAAACCGCTAGATGACTTAACGTACAACCAATTTCGCCTTTTGTGACGTTGCGTCCATAATGCTGTTCAAACTTCGTTGGATTGAATACTTCTGCCAATTCTTCCCACTCTTTTTGCATGGTATTAATCGCTGAAAAGACAACGAAATCTGCTGTATCCGGTTGAGCAAAAAACAGCTCACGACGCTGAACATCTTTATCTAGTGAAATCAAATATTTATTCATAATTATCTCAAATTTGGTTTTTGCAGTATTTTGATTACAACAAACGGAAATAGTTGCAAATTATACTAAAGAAATAGTCCAATAGCATGGCTTTTAGCACAACTTTAAAAAGCCTTAAAAAAATAACCGCACTTTAAATGCCTAAAGCGCGGTCTATTTTAAATGGATTAATATGTTATTTCTTTCAATTAGAAAATTGCAGTTGCTAAACCTACTACAACACTTAAAGAAAGCACTACAGCTAACATTGCATAACCAAAATCACTCATTTTAATTTCCCACTTGTTTAGTTAAAGATAACCCATTCTAACAATAAAGCACGTTTTTTCAAAAATTTTTTATAATTTACTTAACCTATTTGGTGACAGTCTTTATAATAGGAAAAATTCTCTAGAGGCAAAATTATGGCAACAATTAAAGATGTCGCAAAAATGGCTGGTGTTTCCACCACCACTGTTTCACACGTAATTAATAAAACCCGTTTTGTAGCAAAAGAAACTGAAGAGGCGGTGATGCAAGCCATTAAAAGCTTGAAATACTCACCAAGTGCTGTTGCTCGGAGTTTGAAAGTCAACACGACAAAATCCATAGGGATGATTGTTACCACCAGTGAATCCCCTTATTTTGCTGAAATCATTCATGCCGTTGAAGATCATTGTTATCGTCAAGGCTATTCACTTTTTTTGTGTAATACACAAAATGATCCTGAAAAAATTAAAAACCACGTCGAAATGCTTACCAAAAAACGCGTAGATGGTTTATTGGTCATGTGTTCTGAATACACACAACATTCACTTGATGTGCTTTCTAGTTTCTCGTCTGTGCCGATGGTGGTAATGGATTGGGGTCCAAATACAGATACCGATATTATTGAAGATAACAGCTTTACGGGCGGTTA
>CBCSVJ010000352.1:0-1725 GCA_965143545.1 uncultured Haemophilus sp.
GGGCTGATGTTCGAATCGTTTATTCACCGCTCGATGCATTGAATATCGCATCAAATAATCCTGATAAAAAAGTGGTATTCTTTTCACTTGGTTTTGAAACAACCATGCCAAGTGCCGCAATTACCTTGCAACAAGCGAAAAAACAGCAGGTAAAAAACTTTTTTGTGGTATGTCAAAATATCACTATCATCCCAACATTACACAGCTTATTGTCACAAGGACAAGTCAAAATTGACGGCTTTCTTGCACCAGGTCATGTAAGCATGGTGATTGGTTCTGAACCTTATCAGGAATTGTGTGATACCTACCATAAGCCTTTTGTAATCACTGGTTTTGAGCCTTTAGATATCCTACAAGCAATTTTAATGTTGGTGACACAGATTGTTGAAAAACGCTGTGAAGTGGAAAATCAGTATAAACGTATCGTACACCAACATGGCAATGAGTTAGCACAACAGGCAATCAGTGAAGTGTTCCGCTTGAAAGCCAGCAGCGAATGGCGAGGGTTGGGCGAAATTGCAGAATCTGGCGTAGAACTGACAGATGATTATCAATGCTTTGACGCAGAAGCGCATTTTGCTTGTCAGCCACATCAAGTTGCAGATGATCCTGATTCTCGCTGCGGTGATGTATTAATCGGTAAATGTAAGCCTGCTGATTGCCCATTATTTGCTAAAAAATGTAATCCTGACAATGCTTATGGCGCATTGATGGTATCTTCCGAAGGGGCATGTGCGGCCTATTATCAATATAGACGGGAATAAAACAATGACTGATTTTATTACAATGGCACACGGAAATGGTGGTGCCACAATGCAAGAGTTGATCCGCGATTATTTTGTCGAGGCATTTGATAATCCAATACTTTCACAAGGCGAAGATCAGGCTCGCATTGCTTTACAAGAATTAAATGCTTTAGGTGGAACATTGTCATTTTCTACCGATAGTTTTGTGATTGATCCGATTTTTTTTCCTGGTGGAGATATTGGTAAACTCGCCGTTTGTGGTACCGCTAACGATGTAGCGGTATGCGGTGCCGTACCAAAATATTTATCCTGTGGGTTTATTTTGGAAGAAGGTTTACCACTAGAAACCTTAAAAAAATTGATTCAATCGATGGCAAAAGCCTGCCATTCAGCCGGTATTCAAGTGGTAACCGGTGATACCAAAGTGGTACAAAAAGGTGCGATAGATAAAGTGTTTATCAATACGGCAGGTATTGGTGTGATTCCAAACGGACTCGACTGGGGCGTGCATCGTATTCAGCCTGGCGATCAGATTATTGTGAGTGGTACTTTGGGTGATCATGGTGCAACCATTTTAAATTTACGCGAAAACCTCGGTATTCAAACAGATTTATGTAGTGATTGCGCCGTGCTTGCACCACTTATTGATTGCATTCGTCCGATTGAAGGGGTGAAAGCTGTACGCGATGCGACCCGTGGTGGTGTGAATGCGGTACTTCATGAATTTGCCCAGGCACAGAAAGTAGGGATTCAAATTGATGAAACGGTATTACCAATTCGTCAGGAAGTACGTGGTATTTGCGAATTACTCGGTTTGGATGCATTAAATTTTGCTAATGAAGGCAAATTGGTGATTGTGGCGGATAAAGAAAAAACCGCTGAAAGTCTGACCGCACTTCGTCGCCATCCATTAGGTGAAAACGCAGCCGTAATTGGTGAGGTAACGACTGATGGCAAAGTTCGTGCAGTTGGTCTTTTC
>CBCSVJ010000353.1:0-1718 GCA_965143545.1 uncultured Haemophilus sp.
ATAAATGGCTTGGCCAACATTTAGTCACCTTCCAAACTGATAAAAAAGGCCAACCCGTTAATAGCATTTATATTGAAGAAACCTGCCAGATTGGGAAAGAACTCTACTTAGGTGCAGTGATTGATCGCGCTTCGCAGAAAGTGGTTTTTATGGCTTCTTCAGCAGGGGGGATGAGCATTGAGGATGTGGCAAGAGAGACGCCTGAATTAATTCATAAAGTGACAATTGATCCTCTCGTGGGTGGAATGCCATATCAAGGCCGTGAATTAGCCTTTAAACTTGGTTTAAGTGGCGAACAAAATAAACAATTTGCTGAGATTTTTGTAAAACTCGCTCAGCTTTTTATCGAAAAAGATTTTTCTCTAGTTGAAGTCAATCCGCTCGTGGTGACAAAAGAAGGCAATTTAATTTGCGTAGATGCGAAAGTGGGCATTGATGATAACTCACTTTATCGACATCCTGATTTATTAGCTTTACGCGATTTAAGTCAAAGTGATGCACGTGAAGCCGAAGCAGAAAAATATCAGCTTAACTATGTTGCCTTGGAAGGGGATATTGGCTGTATGGTCAATGGCGCAGGACTTGCTATGGGTACCATGGATATCGTGAAATTATATGGTGGTAATCCTGCAAACTTCCTTGATGTTGGTGGCGGTGCAACGAAAGAGCGCGTGGCTGAAGCCTTTAAGATTATTCTTACAGATAAAAATGTGAAATCTGTCTTAGTGAATATTTTTGGTGGAATTGTACGCTGTGATCTGATTGCTGAAGGTGTCGTAGCGGCGATTCAAGAGGTCGGTGTAAAAGTGCCTGTTGTGGTTCGATTAGAAGGAACCAATGCCCCACAAGGCAGAGCAATTTTAACCGAAAGTGGTGTGAATTTAATTGCAGCACATAGTTTACAAGAAGCAGCACAAGCGGCAGTGAAAGCGGCAAAAGGAGAATAATCATGGCAATTTTAATTAATAAAGAGACAAAAGTAATTTGCCAAGGTTTCACTGGTGCGCAAGGAACATTTCACAGCGAACAGGTATTGGCTTATGGCACTAAATTAGTGGGTGGCGTTTCACCGAATAAAGGCGGAACAACTCACTTAGGTTTGCCGGTATTTAATACCGTGCGTGAAGCGGTGCAAGCTACAGGGGCTACGGCAACGATGATTTATGTGCCAGCGCCATTTTGCAAAGATGCCATTTTAGAAGCTATTGATGCAGGTATTCAGTTGGTAGTCTGTATTACAGAAGGCATTCCAACATTGGACATGTTGTTGGTAAAACAAAAATTAAATGAAACGGGTGTTGTGATGATCGGCCCAAATTGTCCAGGTGTGATTACACCGGATGAGTGTAAGATTGGTATTATGCCGGGGAATATCCATAAAAAAGGCAGAGTAGGCATTGTTTCTCGTTCAGGTACTTTGACTTATGAAGCGGTAAAACAAACAACAGATGAAGGTTTCGGTCAATCCACTTGCGTAGGGATCGGCGGCGATCCTATTCCAGGATCTAACTTCATTGATATTCTTAAACGGTTCCAAGAAGATCCTGAAACTGAAGCCATCGTGATGATTGGTGAAATCGGTGGCTCTGCAGAAGAAGAAGCGGCAGCGTTTATTAAATCTCATGTAACAAAACCGGTAGTGGCTTATATCGCTGGTGTAACGGCGCCAAAAGGCAAGCGTATGGGACATGCAGGAGCGATTATCAGCGGTGGAAAAG
>CBCSVJ010000354.1:0-1710 GCA_965143545.1 uncultured Haemophilus sp.
GGGTATCCCAATTATTTGGCAAATCGAGTTTTCGACCAATTTCACCTTGTGTTAAAACATACAATAAAGCATTCCATTTTTTATCAAAGGCTTTCGGTAACACAAAGGCCATTTGGTATTTTGCTCGGGTTAATGCCACATAAAGCAAACGCAATTCTTCCGCAAAAACTTCTTCTGTTAAATCATCCAAGTGTTGATCTTGCATGTCCCACAAAGTTTTGTTTTGTTTCTTGTCGTAATATAAATTAAATAGTTTCTTTTTAGTTGGATCTTTCGCCGCATTTCCTAAAAATGGCAACCAAACCAAATCATATTCCAACCCTTTGGATTTATGGATAGTCACAATCTTCACTAACTGACGTTCGCTTTCTAAACGAATTTGTGCTTCTTGACGACCATTATCTTGAATTTGCTTTTCAAACCAGCGCAATAATGCCGCTTCACTTTCATTTAATGCGGCTGCTTGCTGTAAAATTTCAGCTAAATGTAATAAATCCGTCAGTTTTCGCTCGCCATCAGGCCGAGATAAGAGTTTTTCTGTGATATTTTCAGCTAAAAGTAAATGGTGCAACATCGGCAATACGCCTTGGCGTTGCCAAATTTGTTGATACTCTGCAAATTTTTCAGCCCAACGTTGCCTGAATTTCATCCTGGTGAATTTGGTGAATTTCAGCTGCATTTAAGCCGAAAAGTGCGGTCGCAATGGCATTCAAAATTGGGCGTTCCGTCACACTCAAACAAGCTTGCAAAATCAAGACCAGTTCTTTTGCGGTGTTACTCTCAAAGACATTTCCCCTATCCGAAAGGTAAACCGAAGCGATACCGAATGCTTGCAATTCTTTCTTCACGAGATCCGCTTCGGTATAACCACGCACCAAAACAGCAATATTTTCTGCTCGCAATGTTTGATTTTCCGCTTTGCTTTCATTCGGAAAAACAACTGGATTTTCAGCCGCACTTTTTAACCATTGCTGAATCGATGTCGCGCAAGCTTTCGCATAATCTTGCTGAGTGGATTTGTCTTTATCGTTAATGTAAAAACGGAAGGCCGGTTCAGGTTGATTATTCAACTGAAAAACAAGATTTTTCTTGGCTGCGCCGACGTTTAAAAATTCGATGTTTTCATAAATAAAAGGTGAATTTTTAAAATCAAATAATCGATTTACCCCTTCCACTAAAGGTTGGGATGAACGGTAGTTTGTGCCTAAATTAAAACGCTCGCTCGCTTCGTCTGCTGCTTTTAAATAAGTGAAAATATCGGCACCACGGAAGCGATAAATCGCCTGTTTTGGGTCCCCGATCATCATAAAGCCAACACTACCAAACGCGGTTTCATTGTGATAAATTTTCGAGAAAATTTGATACTGCAACGCATCCGTATCTTGGAATTCGTCAATCATGGCAAAAGGATATTGAAAACGAATTAATTCCGCTAACTGTTCAATAAGCGTAATAAATCATCAAAGGATTTTTCAGGATGATTCGCTTTGTATTCAAGCAGTTTCTTTTGAATACCTTGACGATAGTGATAGAGAATGATTTTTTTTAACAAATCACTTGATTGATGTTGTTTAACCAAAATTTGTACATATTCTTCAAGTTCTGCAAAAATCGGTGCATAAAATGGCATAGCCTCTTTTTTATTGTTTAATTCTTCTGTCGGCTCGTAATTTTGCTCAATCGAAGATTGTAAAAAATAGTCACTTAATG
>CBCSVJ010000355.1:0-1668 GCA_965143545.1 uncultured Haemophilus sp.
TCGCTATATTGTGGATCGGAGCAAAAGTGCGAATCTTAAAATCCTGATGGGTGATTTCAATACCGATGCAATAAGCGATCAGCAAGCTTACCAGCAAATTAAATCCTTAGGTTTATTTGATACCTTTGAAATGGCAGAGCAGAAGGATAGCGGCATCACCGTAGAGAAAGCGATTGACGGCTGGAAAGGTCATAGTCAAGAAAAGCGATTAGATTATATTTTTTTAAACCAAGCAAAAAGGGTTTTATCCAGTCAGGTTATTTTTAATGGCAAAAATAAACCGATTGTTTCCGACCATTTTGGCGTAGAAGTAGCTCTCATCTTGTAGGAGAATCAATATGAAAAAAATGCTCAGTTTTGAATTTTGGCAAAAATTCGGTAAGTGCCTAATGGTTGTGATTGCCGTGATGCCAGCCGCGGGTTTAATGGTGAGTATTGGTAACTCACTGCCTTTGATTAGCGATGCGGAATGGCTAGCGCTTGTCGGAAACATTATCGCCCAAATTGGTTGGGGGATTATCGGTAACCTCCATCTATTATTTGCTTTAGCGATTGGTGGTAGCTGGGCAAATGAGCGTGCAGGCGGTGCATTTGCAGCTGGCCTTGCTTTCATTTTAATTCACTTAATTACCGGTAACTTTTTCGGTGTAAAGCTTGAAATGCTAGCCGATCCAAATGCTCACGTAAGTACCATATTGGCCGGTGAAATTCCTGTGGCGAATTACTTTGTGAATGTGCTTGGGCAACCTGCGTTAAATATGGGCGTGTTCGTTGGTATTATCGCGGGTTTTGTGGGGGCAACAACCTTCAATCGTTACTACAATTTCCGTAAATTACCTGAAGTATTAACGTTCTTTAATGGTAAACGTTTTGTTCCTTTCGTTGTCATTTATCGTTCCGTATTAGTGGCGATCTTCCTATCATTATTCTGGCCTTTAGTTCAAACAGGAATTAATCATTTCGGTCAATGGATTGCGAACTCACAAAACTCAGCACCAATTTTAGCACCATTTATTTACGGTACCTTAGAGCGTCTGTTGCTTCCATTCGGTTTACACCACATGTTGACTATCCCAATGAACTACACTTCATTAGGCGGTACTTATGAGTTCTTAACCGGTGCACAACAAGGTAAACAAGTATTTGGTCAAGATCCACTTTGGCTTGCTTGGGTGACTGACTTAATCAACCTAAAAGATGCAGGTAATTTAACCCAATATAACGACCTTCTTTCAACAGTGACACCAGCTCGATTCAAAGTAGGACAAATGATTGGTTCAACTGGTATCTTAATGGGCTTGACACTCGCGATGTATATCAACGTAGATGAAGATAAGAAAAAACTTTATAAAGGTATTTTCCTTTCATCTGCACTTGCTGTGTTCTTAACAGGCGTAACAGAGCCAATCGAATACATGTTTATGTTTGTCGCATTACCGCTTTATATTGTTTATGCCTTAGTACAAGGTTGTGCTTTCGCCATGGCAGATATCGTGGACTTACGTGTGCATTCATTCGGTAACATTGAGTTCTTAACGCGTACACCAATGGCGATTAAAGCCGGCATCGGTATGGATGTGATCAACTTTATTTGGGTATCCATCCTGTTTGCCGTTGCCATGTTCTTTATCGCAAACTTTATGATTAAGAAATTTAACCTTGCCACAG
>CBCSVJ010000356.1:0-1667 GCA_965143545.1 uncultured Haemophilus sp.
TCTCTTACTGAAATTAAAGACGTTCTCGCTTCACGTGGCTTGTCACTTGGTATGCGCCTTGAGAATTGGCCACCAGCAAGTATTGCTGAAGACTAGTTTGGTCATAGGTTAAGATTTTTCTGAGAAGGATAAGATCATGCGCCATCGTAAGAGTGGTCGTCAACTAAACCGTAATAGCAGCCATCGCCAAGCGATGTTCCGTAACTTAGCAAGTGCTTTAGTTAGTCATGAAATCATCAAGACTACTTTACCAAAAGCTAAAGAATTACGTCGTGTAGTTGAACCGTTAATTACATTAGCAAAAGAAGATAGCGTTGCAAACCGTCGTTTAGCATTCGCTCGTACTCGTAACATCGAAACTGTTGCGAAATTATTCAATGAATTAGGTCCACGTTTTGCTCAACGTGCAGGTGGTTACACCCGTATCTTAAAATGTGGTTTCCGTGCAGGTGACAACGCTCCAATGGCATACATTGAGTTAGTTGATCGTCCAGAAGTTGCAGAAGCAGCAGCGGAATAATAATTTGTTATAAAATAAAAAGGCTCACTGATGTGAGCCTTTTTTATATCTTGTTTTCTTAAAATTCAGCTTTAGCTCTGAATGTCATTTTTTCACCTGTGATAGGGTGCGTAATCGTAAGTTCTTCTGCATGTAAGCATAAGTGAGGCGACATCGCTTTAGCTTGTGGGTGAGAATAAAACTTGTCCCCTAAAATGGGATGTCCAAGTGCGAGCGTATGTAAACGAAGTTGATGCGAACGTCCTGTGATTGGAGTCAGTTTCACTCGAGTACAGTTAGTCGGTAATCTTTCTAAAACTTCATAAAAAGTGACCGCTCTTTTGCCAAATACAAAATCAATGCGTTGGCGTGGGCGATTTTCCCAATCACAAATCATTGGAAGATTAATTTCCCCATTATCTTGTTCTAAGTGTCCCCATACTAAAGCTTGATAATATTTCTTTGGCTCACGTTCACGAAATTGACGTTTCAACTCTTTATCTGCCGCTTTACTTAATGCAAATAGAATAATCCCACTTGTGGCCATATCTAAACGATGTGCAGGTTCACAAAATCCAAATTTCTCTTTTACCCGACTCATTGCACTGTCATAGTATTCTGGCTGATTGCCAGGAACTGAAAGTAAACCGCTTGGCTTGTTTACCACGCAGATATGATTATCTTGATAGATAATATCTAAATACGGTTCTAAAGGGGGATGGTATTCAATAAGTGCCATATTATTCCTTGTTTGTCACTATTACCCGAAGGCTATCTAATCGCCAGCTTGCTTTACTTAACTCTTCCAGAGAAAGCACGCGTTGTTTTTCTAATACATCAATTTCCGCCTGGCGAATATTTTTATTTACTGCTTTCAAGGCTATAAGTCGATTGATTTCAGTACTCAATGTTTGATCTGCTAATTTACTGGCTTCTCGAATTTGAGATTGTGCAATTTCAGTTATTTTGTGATCGCCTAGTTTAATTAATTGCTCAATATTTGGACGAGCCATTTTAACCATTTTATTCGTAATGTCTTTGCTTAGTGGCTTAAGTTTATTTTGCAATGTATCAAAATTAACTTGTCCGGCTAGATTATTTCCTTTGCTATCCAGTAATAAGCGAATAGGTGTAGGCGGAAGAAAACGATTCAGTTGCAAACCTTTTG
>CBCSVJ010000357.1:0-1663 GCA_965143545.1 uncultured Haemophilus sp.
TTCATGGTCGCCGGTATTTATTTTATGAAGCAACTTTTGCTTTATCTCTTCACCAAATTATTAGTGCGTATCCGTTCTAAAATCGTTCTCTCTTTAGCATTTTGTTTTAGTGCAGCATTTCTTTCAGCTTTCTTAGATGCACTAACTGTTGTGGCGGTAATCATCAGTGTTGCCATGGGTTTCTATGGAGTTTATCACAAAGTGGCATCAGGTAAAAATCTACAGGATGCGGTTGATATTGCCGATGATAACAAAATCAAAAATCACGAAACTCTCGAAAAATTCCGCTCTTTCTTACGTAGCTTAATGATGCATGCTGGTGTCGGTACCGCACTCGGTGGTGTAATGACCATGGTGGGTGAGCCACAAAACTTAATCATTGCAGAACAAGCTAAATGGAATTTCATTGAATTTTTCTTCCGTATGGCTCCAGTAACTGTTCCTGTATTTATCTGCGGATTACTCACTTGTATTTTAGTCGAAAAATTTAAAGTATTCGGTTATGGTGAAAAACTACCGGAAGAAGTATGGCAAGTCTTAGCGGATTTAGATCGTGAAAATGCACAAAAAATGTCTAAACAAGATAAGATTCGTCTTTCTGTCCAAGCGGTTATCGCGGTTTGGTTGATCTTAGGTTTAGCCTTCCATTTAGCGGCTGTAGGCATGATTGGTTTAAGTGTGATTATCCTTGCAACAACCTTTACTGGTGTAACTGATGAACACGCTATTGGTAAAGCATTCCAAGAAAGTTTACCTTTCACTGCATTATTAGTCGTATTTTTCTCTGTCGTTGCGGTGATTATCGATCAAAAACTCTTTGCGCCAATTATTCACTTTGTATTAAGTTCTGAAGAGAAAACACAGTTAGCATTATTCTACGGTTTCAACGGTTTACTGTCTGCGATTTCTGATAACGTATTCGTAGCAACAGTTTATATCAATGAAGCGAAACATGCCCTTGCTACAGGCGCAATTGCACCACACCAATTTGAATTACTTGCAGTAGCAATCAATACAGGTACAAACTTACCTTCTGTCGCTACACCAAACGGTCAAGCAGCATTCTTGTTCTTATTAACATCATCGCTTGCACCATTAATTAAACTTTCTTATGGTAGAATGGTCTACATGGCATTGCCTTACACTATCGTATTAACGCTAGTTGGTTTCCTTGCAATCGAATTTATCCTACCAGGAATGACGATTTGGCTTGCAAACCTTGGCTTAATTATTCCAATTTAATGAAGCATAAGGAGAAAGAATGCTCGACTTTTTTAAGCAATTATCCCTTAAACGTTCAGCGTGGATCTTTTTGACATTTTCCGCATTTGCCTTAGAATCGACTGCACTTTACTTTCAATACGGAATGGGTTTACAACCTTGCGTACTTTGTGTTTACGAACGTTTAGCTATGGTAGGGTTATTTATTGCTGGTCTTATCGGTGCCTTAGCCCCTAGTTCGCTTATTGTCCGCATTCTTGCTCTTATTGTGGGTTTATTTAGTGCAATCAAAGGATTAATGATCTCCATTCGTCACCTTGATTTACAAATGAATCCGGCACCGTGGAAACAATGTGAATTTATACCAAACTTTCCGGAAACGTTACCATTTCATAAATGGCTACCTGCGGTGTTCAATCCAACAGGTAGCTGTAATGAAAGC
>CBCSVJ010000358.1:0-1663 GCA_965143545.1 uncultured Haemophilus sp.
GGTACAAGTTGCAGTACCCATTGGTGCGTTTGTCATGACTATGCTCGCCTCTGGAATTCTTTTCTTGTTCGCGTCTAAACGTCGTTTTAATTCTGAAATGCTCGTGTTGGTAGGGATTGCATTACTCTTTATTTTCCAATCCTTACTTTCATTGGTGCAATTTATTTCGGCGCCGGAAGTCTCGCAACAAATCCTATTCTGGCTATTTGGTAGTCTAAATAAAGCGACGTGGCAAAGCTTAATCATCATTATTCTTGTAACTACAATTTGTGTCGCATTACTTTCAAAAGAGCTTTGGAAATTGACCGCACTTCGTTTAGGGGAAGATCGAGCGGCAAGTCTTGGCATCAGTTTGCAAGTATTACGTATTAAGGTTTTAGTTCTTGTCGCTATGATGACGGCGACAGCAATCAGTTTCGTGGGCGTGATTGGCTTTATCGGCCTAGTTGCACCACATGTTGCTCGAATGTTACTTGGTGAAGATCAACGTTTCTTCTTACCGGGCGCGATGTTAGTCGGTGCGGCATTCTTATCCCTTTCTTCGGTATTATCCAAAGTTATTATCCCTGGTGCATTATTCCCAGTGGGGATTGTTACCTCGTTTATTGGGGTGCCTTTCTTCTTTTGGATTATTTTAAATAACAAGAGGGGACAATAATGTTAGAATTAAAGAATCTTACGGTAAAACGAGGTGATCTCACCGTTGCTGATCACATTAATGTCCGTTTTGAAGAAGGTAAAGTTTACACGGTACTTGGGCCAAACGGCACAGGAAAATCCTCCATGCTGAAAACCATTTTTGGTGAATTACCACATGAAGGAATGATTACCTATCAAGGCAAACAGCTAGAACGGACGAAGTTAGCAGATTGGCGTAAACCAATTGGCTATATGCCTCAAGATAGCCGAGTAGATGCAAGCTTGACCGCACTTGAAGTTGTCCTTTTGGGACGAATGGATAGTCTAACGATGCGAGTAAGCGATGAGCTGCTCACTGAAGCAGCGAGTATTATGGCGCAATTAGGCATTGGTCATTTAGCCCATCGTGATATTCTGAATCTCAGTGGTGGACAGCGTCAAATGGTGATGTTTGCCCAGGTTTTATTACGTGACCCACAGATTTTAATGTTAGACGAGCCGGTGAGTGCGTTAGATATGCATCATCAGCTTAATCTATTAGAAGAAGTTTACACCTATACGAAACAAAAAAATCTGATTACTATAATGGTATTACATGATTTAAGCCTTGCTGCTCAATTTTCAGATGAGTTGATTTTACTTGGTGAAGGTAAAGTGCAAGGCGTGGGCGATGCGCATCATGTTTTACAAGTCGAAACCATTAATCGTTTATATCGTGTAAACGTTGAATTATTACAATGTAGCGCAGGTTTGCCGGTGGTTCGTCCACAACGTAAATCAGCACATTCTTAAGTAAGGAAATGAAAATGAAAAAAATCGCACTTGCAGCATTATTAGGACTAAGTTTTGCTGCTCAAGCCGCACATTATGACATCAAAATGCTGAATTCTAACAGTGAAGGCTCAATGGTTTTTGAACCGGGTTATTTAAAAGTACAACCAGGTGATACCGTGACATTCCGTCCAGAAAATAAAAGTCACTTTGTGCACAGCAAAGCAATTCCTGAAGGTGCTCAAAAATTCCA
>CBCSVJ010000359.1:0-1657 GCA_965143545.1 uncultured Haemophilus sp.
CGCCTTTAGCCGATTCTTGTATCACTACTTTTCTACCGGCTTGTTCAGTTAACAAGGCTTCAAGCTCCGCTTTTTCATCTAATTTATGATCCACAATAATACTATTAGGAATACTTCTGCCCTGATGACCTTGCAAATAAAACTGCCCAACAAACGTCGCGGTTAATTCAGATAAATCTGTATTAGCGGGCACTTTCGGAAAATAGCTGCGATTGCCTAATACTTTACCTTGACGAATAAACATCACCTGAACACAAGCTAAACCGTGCTGATACGCAATGGACATAATATCCATGTCGTCCAAACGTTCATTAGAAACAAATTGTTTTTCGATAACCGCACGAACCGCTTGAATTTGATCGCGATAACGTGCCGCACCTTCAAAATCTAAGTCTCGGCTCGCCTGCTCCATTTTGCCGAGGAGGTAATCTAATACTTGCTGATCTTTTCCTTGTAAAAATAGTCGTGCTAATTCAACTTGTTGGTTATATTCCTCATCAGTCACATAACCTGGCACACAAGGTGCTGAGCAACGCCCGATTTGATATTGCAAACAAGGGCGGGAACGATTGTTATAAACCGAATTTTCACATTGACGAACAGGGAATAATTTTTGCATTAACGACAAGGTTTCACGTACTGCACCGGCATGAGGATAAGGCCCGAAATACTCACCTGTAATTTTTTTCGTTCCGCGATAAGAAGTAATACGAGGATGACGTTCTTTCGTCAATAAAATAAAAGGATAGGATTTATCATCTCGCAACAATACGTTATAACGAGGTTGATAAAGTTTAATAAAGTTATGCTCAAGCAATAATGCTTCTGTTTCAGAAGAGGTAATGGTTGTATCGATATGATGAATTGACGACACCAAGGCTTCTGTTTTTTTGCTGCTTAAGTTTTTTCGAAAATAGCTGGAAAGGCGCTTTTTAAGATCTTTCGCTTTGCCCACATAAATAACCTGATCTTTATCGTCATACATACGATAAACACCAGGTTCATGAGAAACGTCTGAGAGAAACTTCTTGGAATCAAACATCAGTAAAAACTATGCCAAAATTGACCGCACTTTTTCTAAATCTTCAGCCGTATCAACACCAACAGCAGGCACTTCTTTCGCCAATTCCACATGAATACGCTCACCGTACCACAATACACGGAGTTGCTCTAATTTCTCTAAGTTTTCTAACTGCGTTGGTGCCCATTGCACATATTGTTTAATAAAGCCTGCACGATAAGCATAAATACCAATATGACGGAGATATGCATCAGCCAGTTGCGCCTTTGAAGTATCCGCTAATTGCATAAATTGATCACGATCGTAAGGAATCACTGAACGGGAAAAATATAAAACGTAGCCATCTTTATCCGTAACAACTTTCACAGCATTTGGGTTAAATAACTCTTCCGCTTCGTGAATTTTTACCGCAAGTGTCGCCATATTCACGTTAAACTTCGCTAAATTCTCTGCCACTTGACTCACAATAACAGGTGGAATTAGCGGCTCATCCCCTTGGATGTTTACAATAATTTCATCATCCGCAATACCCAGCTTACTCACCACTTCCGCTAAACGCTCAGTACCGGAATTATGTGCTTCTGATGTCATACACACTTCTGCCCCAAAAGCTTTTGCTGCTTTTTCAACTTGTTC
>CBCSVJ010000360.1:0-1653 GCA_965143545.1 uncultured Haemophilus sp.
CGAACAGACGAACGGTGCGATCCGTAAAATCCTGAAAAGCATGCGCAAGCACCGTACGGTAACCCCCGCCCCCATCCGCTCCCAAATCGTTGCCTGATAATTCTTTTAGGTCCATGGATTGATTCACCATAGCTTGGCCCTACTCTATTTTTTTGAGTCCGAGCGTGTTTGTGATATTCACCCATTTTTTATTATTGATATTTTGATTTGATTGGCATGTTGCATGCCATAAGAGGTAAAGAAGCCCTTTTTGAGCATCTCTTGAAAGATTAATTTCAGGATTGTTGGGGGTGGGCTGTCGGTGGCGTGGGATGGGGCGAGGGTGCTTTGCGTCGCAAGGTGGTATTGGTTGGAAAATTTTCTGAAACGTTTGCATGTGTGAATTTGCAACGATAGTGGGTGCTACGGGGTGCTGGTATGGGTGTATCTGTTGCTGACAGCGTTTGCAACAGAGCAGAAAACAATTGCGTTTTAACTGCTGTTTTTCAGTAAAAATCACTCATTTTTCAAAGGAAAAATGTGGTATTTTTAACGCAACGTATGCTAATGGCAAACGTTATCATATCGAAGATGCAAGGAAGCAGGGAGGGTAAGGTGCGACTTAGCACTCATACGTTCGCGGGTATGGCGAACGCACTCACCAGAAAAGAGCCTCCGCACGACGATCAACCGGAGTTGATGACCCGTGCAGAGCGTAGGCGCGCGGCCCGCAAGGCTCGTGCGGCCAAAACCTGGAAGAAAGTAGCGGCGGGAACGGTGGCGGTCGCCACGCTGTTCGGCGGTATGGGTGTGGCATCCACCGCACTTGCCGCCGATCGTGACAGCTACCAGGACACCGTTGGGAATTCTTCTTTCGAATCGGCCCGTAACCAGTACGGTCTGACCAAGCACATGAAGAACGGCGCCATCCTGCACGCATGGATGTGGTCGTTCAAGACCATTACGCAGCACATGCCTGAGATCGCCGCGGCCGGCTACACCTCCGTGCAGACCGAGCCGATGAGCAAGATCAAGGAAGTCGCCGCCAATGGCAAGAAGTTCACCGAGAACTGGTACTACGTGTACCAGCCGGCGAACACCTCCATCGGCAATTTCGTGGTTGGCACTGAGGCTGATTTGAAGGAAATGACCGCCACCGCCCACAAGTACGGCGTGCGCGTGATCGTGGATGTGGTCGCCAACCACTTCACCTCCGATTGGAACGCCATCGACCCCGATTGGCAAAACAAGGACTACTTCCACAAGCGTACCGGCTGCGACGGTCCCAACGGCGAAATCAACGATTATTCCAACCGTTACAAGGTGACGCAGTGCCACCTGCTTGGCCTGTGGGATCTGAATACGCAGAACCAGGCTGTTGCCGATCGTATGCAGAAGTTCCTGAAGACCGCTGTGGCGGACGGTGTTGACGGCTTCCGTTACGATGCCGCCAAGCACGTCGAGCTGCCGACCGAAGTCTTCGACAATAAGCAGTCGAACTACTGGAACACCATTCTGAAGAACGGCTCCCAGTTCCAGTACGGCGAGGTGCTGCAGGGCGATTCCGGCCTTGACTACAAGGCATACGCCAACATGTTCCGCGACAATTCCTCCGATGGCGGCGGCAACACCGCTTCCAACTACGGCAAGACCATTCGCGCCGCTGTCGGCTCG
>CBCSVJ010000361.1:0-1636 GCA_965143545.1 uncultured Haemophilus sp.
ACTTACCTTAAATGTTTCTCAAGAAAATTTAAGTGCGGAAATTTTCCAAGGTGAAATTGAACAAGATTGGCGAGTGACAAGCTTTAGTGGCATTGAACAAACTCATCAACGTAAAGCTTATTTGAATGAAAATGCGGTGAAAAAATCGCTCATTTTTGATGATGCGAAAGATTATGATGCGTCGATTTCAATAGAAAATATCACTGAAAATCTGACCGCACTTGCTCATGATAATGATGAAATGGTTTTAGATTTCCCTCGGGGAACACAAATCGGTACTTTGTTACATCGTTATTTTGAAAAGGTGCCTTTTGCTCAACTGGCAGAGAAAGAAAACATTGAAAAATTATGTCAGGATTTAAATCTTGCCGAAGAGCAATTTGCAGCAGTTCAACAGTGGTTTGCACAAATACTCAGCACGCCAATTTTGCCAAATGATGATTTTACTCTTGCTCAAATTAACGAAAAACAATGCTTAAAAGAGTTGGCGTTTTATCTCAATATTTCAAGCTATTTTGATGTCGCTAGTTTTAACCGAGCGTTAGCAACCTTACATCATTTGCCATCAGAACTGTTACAGTTTGATGATATTCAAGGCATGGTGCGGGGCACGATGGACTTAGTTTTCTGTCATCAAGGTAAATATTATTTGCTTGATTACAAATCGAATTTCTTGGGTGAGGCATTAAAGAATTACGATCAAGCAGCATTGAAAAAAGCCATGTTAGAGCATCACTATGATTGGCAATACTTGTTGTATGTGGTGGCATTACACCGTTATTTAAAAACACGTTTACCTCACTACGATTACAACCGAGATTTTGGTGGTGTGGTCTATGCATTTTTACGAGGAATGAATGGTTCGCCACAATCGGGCATCTTTTTTGATAAACCAGATTGGCAATTAATCCAACAATTAGAGGAATTATTTTAATGTTAAGCCTATTAAAATCCTTGCAAGAACAAGGTGTGATTACTCAAGGCGATTATTATTTTGCTCAATTAATTGCTGATAAACAAAAAGATAAAGGCTATGCCGAACCCGTCCAAAATTTAGCGATTTTGTTAGCCGCACTTTGTAACTGGAGCTATACGCAAGGTAATACTTGTTGTGTGTTAGATCGTTTCTTAGAACGTAATTTATTCGGCTTAGCTTATCGTCATACTGAAACGGATTTTTTGTTGCTGATCAATGAAAAGATCGGTTCGCTTCCTATATCAAAATGGCAATCAGCCTTAGCGGGGCATATTGCTTTTACACAAGATCCTGAAAATCAGATTGCGCCTCTCGCATTTCAATTTGGGGCGATTTATTTCTATCGAGCTTGGCAAGATGAATTCCGCGTTGCGCAATATATTAAAAACGCCTTGAAAAATGACCGCACTGTATCGGTAGAACCGCAACAAATTCGAACCTTATTAGATCGTTATTTCCCTCAACAACAAGCGCAAGTTGATTGGCAAAAAGTAGCAGTCGCAACGGCGGTAAAAAGCCCATTTTCTGTGATTACAGGTGGACCGGGAACAGGGAAAACCACGACAGTCACTCGCTTGTTATGTGTATTACAGGAATTATTTGGTGGCAAGCTTCACATTAAATTGGTTGCGCCAACAGGAAAAGCCGCGGCTCGTTTAA
>CBCSVJ010000362.1:0-1633 GCA_965143545.1 uncultured Haemophilus sp.
CTATAGTTTCCGCCCTGTCGCTACGATGTATACTTCACGCGAACGTGCTCGGGATGCATCAGGCTTACGAATCTTTACCTTCGTAAACAGGGAGCGGATCTGCGTAAGGTACTCATCAAAGCCCTCTCCCTGGAACACTTTCACCAAAAAACTACCGCCAGGAGCTAAAACATCCTTGGCCATTTCCAGCGCTAATTCAACCAGATACATTGAGCGCGGAATATCTACCGACGGCGTACCACTCATGTTGGGAGCCATATCCGACATCACAACCTGTACTTTATCCTCACCCACGCGTTCGGTCAGCGCTTTGAGAACTAATTCATCACGAAAATCGCCCTGAAGGAAATCGACACCAACGATAGGATCCATAGGCAGAATATCGCAAGCAATCACCCGCCCGCTGTTTCCGATTTGCGTGACCACATACTGTGACCACCCTCCTGGCGCAGCGCCGAGATCAACGACGGTCATTCCCGGTTTAAATAGCTTGTCAGTGCTTTGTATTTCATCAAGTTTAAACCAAGCACGAGAACGAAGTCCCTTTTTCTGCGCCTGAATTACATATTTGTCACTAAAGTGTTCGTGCATCCAGCGGTTTGAGCTGGCGGAACGTTTTTTACCCATCTGATATTAACTCTCTAAACAACAGTTTCATCCACCTAGCTGCTTCGGAGTGTCCATGACAATGTAAGACCGATTTGGTGATACACTGGAGATGGCGGTAGAATGTACCGTTTTCAATCCCAACCTAAGCAAAAAAGACGATGAATCTGAATAACAAGCAAAAACAGCACCTAAAAAGCTTGGCCCATCCGCTCAAACCTGTTGTGCAATTAGGCAACAATGGTTTGACTGAAGGTGTTCTCGCTGAAATTGAACAGGCGCTAACGCATCATGAACTCATCAAGGTGAAAATTGCCGCTGAAGAGCGCGAAACCAAAACCTTGATTGCTGACGCCATCGTCCGAGAAACTGGTGCGTGTCAAGTGCAGCTGATCGGTAACGTATTAGTCATTTACCGCCCAAGTCAAGAACGCAAGATCAGTTTACCGCGTTAATACCTTTTCGTATAAAGAAAAGATATAGCACAAATTGAGATGCTTTCTCACCCTAATAGAAAGGCCGCGATGCGGCCTTTTTCTTATCTTTACAAAAGTCATTGCTGGTTGTGCAAATTCTCAGCAATTTTCATAAAAATCAGATGTATTCGACTTTCAGAATTTCGAATTCAACTTCGCCGCCTGGCGTCTTAATCACGACGATATCGCCCTGCTCTTTACCAATCAGGCCACGCGCAATTGGCGAATTTACTGAGATGCGATTTTGTTTAAAATCTGCCTCATCATCACCAACGATAGAATAAGTTTGTTTATCTTCAGTATCGAGGTTTTCAACGCTTACGGTGCAACCAAAAATTACGCGGCCAGTATTTGGGATCTTGGTAACGTCAATCACGTTTGCATTAGAAAGTTTCGCTTCGATTTCCTGAATACGACCTTCACAAAAACCTTGCTGTTCACGAGCTGCGTGATATTCAGCATTCTCTTTCAGGTCACCGTGCTCACGGGCATCGGCAATGTCAGCAATAATTTGCGGACGGCGAGTACCCTTCAAGTACTCCAACTCTTCG
>CBCSVJ010000363.1:0-1628 GCA_965143545.1 uncultured Haemophilus sp.
TGTCCTATGTAACCTTTATGATTACAATTTTGTCTAACAATAATCATTCGTTATTTACTTTTATTTTGAATTATCTCGGCAGTGAAAATCCCGATGAATAAATACGGCAAGTTCTTTAAAAAAGAAAAACGTATCACGAGTGACTACTTCAACTGGTTCTATCAATTTAGCCTCTTCCCACAAATCGGCTACAACGAAAAGAAAGTTGAAGCAAGAACTCAGGTATGGCTTGCAAAGAATAGTGTGCAATAATATTAACTCACAAAAAAACGACCGCACTTGCGGTCGTGTGGGTTTATAGCTTAAAGGATTATTTTAATTTTTCACCTTTAAATTCACCTGTTAAGCTTTCTAAGAAAGATGTGATATCTTCAACATCTTTTTGAGCAGGCTGTTGCACGTTACTTTGGTATTTCAACATTGCACTAACCGCATCTTTTAATTCTTTTGCTGAAGCATCATGGAAATACGGCGCAGTAAGTGCGACGTTGCGCAAGGTTGGCACTTTGAAACGATGCATATCAAACGGATCTTTAGTTTGTGCAAAGCGACCTTCATCAGCATCAGTTAATGGCGTACCACGATCTTTAAAGTAATCGCCATAAAGCCCCATGTATTCATAAGATTGTCCCCCCATTGCTACACCAGTATGGCAAGTATCGCATTTATGTTGTTTGAATAACTCATAACCGCGAACTTGTTGCTCAGTCAAGGCTGTTTTATCCCCTTTCAAATAACGATCGAAATCACTATTTGGCGTAATTAATGTTTTTTCATATTCACCAATCGCATGAGTTAAGGTTTCTTTCGTCACTTGTGGATATTCTTTTAGGAATGCTTTTTTGAATTCTTCATCCATTTCAAAACGTGCCACGATGTCATCCCAAGAGTGTGAACCCATTTCCACCGGATTTGTTGGCGGACCTTTCGCTTGATCTGCTAAATCTGCAGCACGACCATCCCAGAATTGCACAAAGTTAAATGCCGCATTGAATACGGTTGGTGCGTTAATTGGACCTTTTTTACCTTCAATCCCTGTTGAAGTATCAAGTCTATCCACACCACCTTTATCTAATTGGTGACAAGTATGACATTGAATAGAACCATCTCCTGATAAACGACCATCAAAGAAAAGATCATGGCCTAATGCGACTTTTGCTTTATCTGTCGCAATACTGTCTGGAATAGGTTGCACTAAACGATCTGCATCAACATTGGGGGTTTCTTTTGGTAAAGACATTTTACGTGCTTCACGAATCCAATTAAGCAACGC
This sequence comes from uncultured Haemophilus sp., assembly GCA_965143545.1. Taxonomy (GTDB): domain Bacteria; phylum Pseudomonadota; class Gammaproteobacteria; order Enterobacterales; family Pasteurellaceae; genus Haemophilus_D. The sequence continues at coordinate 1,274 of CBCSVJ010000363.1, forward strand.
CACTTTTTCTTGCTCATCCGGTTTACTTCCCCAGTGAAGATGTCTGAATTTAGCAATTGGCATTTCATTATTTTCAAGTACGCGTTGTAATTTTGCTAAATCAGCTTGGGATAATTTACTCGGATCTTTTAAGCCTTCAAGTAAACGATCTAGGCGGAAAGCACGAAGCCCACTTTGAATATCCGATTGCATTTCATCACCCACAATCGGAAATTTTGAATAAAATGGAAGCGGTGTGTTTGGACTATGGCAATATTGGCAACTGTTATCAAATAAGGCTTTTGCCACTTTTTCTTGTTCGCCAGTATAGCGATTTTCCATTAAGAGTTGGGTCGCATTCTCTTTATCAAATTGA
>CBCSVJ010000364.1:0-1609 GCA_965143545.1 uncultured Haemophilus sp.
TGGGTGAAACCTTTAACCCGGATCTCCACCAAGCCATCTCTATGCAACCAGCTGAAGGGTTTGAAAGCAACCAAATCACCACCGTTTTACAAAAAGGCTATACCTTAAATGGTCGTGTGATTCGCCCAGCCATGGTAATGGTTGCAGCTTAATTTCTTTTTTAAGACTAAAAGAGCGGACGATTTTTCGTCCGTTTTTTTATTGCCAAAAATCTTGACATAAATCAAATTTATTAAAAAATAATTTGAGAATAATTCTCAATAAAAACTCTCTTGATTTCCAGATTTAGCAAGGTTCCTCCACAATTTCAAGCATCAAAAAACATAAAATAACACTACATATTGTGTGTTGATCTATTAAATAAAACTATATATAGTGCTTTCGTTTTTTTCTAAAGTTAGCCTATATAGGAGTCATAAAATGAATGCTTTCTTCGTAATTAAGCGTGATGGTTCACGAATTGGGTTTGACCTACAACGTATTACTAATGCAATCAGAAAAGCGGCAAGTGCGGTCAATATTGTTGATGAAATTTATATCCATAATCTGAGCCAGCGAATTAATACCGAGATTTTTAGTCACTATCAGCATGAAATTGATATCAACCAGATTCAAAAAATCGTTGAAGATCACTTAATGACAAGCAAGTATCCCCAAATTGCACGTGCTTATATTGAATATCGTCACGATCGTGATCTTGCTCGTGAAAAACGCAGCCAATTAACCAAAGAAATTGAAGGGCTGATTGAACAAAGCAACGTGGAATTACTCAATGAAAACGCAAATAAAGATGCGAAAGTGATCCCTACCCAACGTGATTTACTGGCAGGTATTGTGGCCAAACATTATGCTAAACGTCACATTCTGCCAAGAGATGTCGTGGAAGCTCACGAAAAAGGCGAAATCCATTATCACGACTTAGACTACGCGCCATTTTTCCCAATGTTTAACTGTATGCTCGTTGATCTAAAAGGCATGCTTTCACATGGTTTTAAAATGGGTAATGCCGAAATTGAACCGCCTAAATCTATCGGCACAGCAACAGCAGTTACCGCACAAATTATTGCTCAAGTCGCCAGCCATATTTATGGCGGTACAACCATTAATCGCATTGATGAAGTGCTTGCGCCTTATGTTCAACTCAGCTTTGAAAAACATTTGAAAAATGCCGCACAATGGCAAATTCCAGATGCTGAAGGTTATGCAAAAGCCTTGATTGAAAAAGAATGTTTTGATGCATTCCAATCCCTTGAATATGAAGTTAATACGCTCCATACATCCAATGGTCAAACGCCGTTTGTGACCTTTGGTTTTGGCTTAGGTACAAGTTGGCAAGAACGTTTAATTCAGCAATCAATCTTGAAAAACCGTATTCGTGGCTTGGGTAAAAATCACAAAACGCCTGTTTTCCCTAAACTGGTCTTCACCATTAAAAAAGGCGTGAACCAAAACGAACAAGATCCGAACTATGACATTAAAAAACTGGCTTTAGAATGCGCTTCAAAACGCATGTATCCAGATATTTTAAACTATGATCAAGTGGTTAAAGTCACTGGCTCATTCAAAGCGCCAATGGGTTGTCGTAGTTTCTTGGGTGCCTATGAAGAAA
>CBCSVJ010000365.1:0-1606 GCA_965143545.1 uncultured Haemophilus sp.
AGCGTGTGGCTTATGAAGTAGCAGAGCAATTACAACAACGTTTTGGGATTTCATGGTTACGTCTCAAATTAAGCAAACCCAAAGCGGTTGCTCAAGCAAGTAATGTGGGGATCATTGTAGAGCGCGGTGAGTTGAAATAATCGCTGAAAATTGACCGCACTTTGGAAATATCAAACCAAAGTGCGGTTAATTTTTTAAGTGTTTTTTAATGCCAAGCGAAATGCTCCAATTCCGCTTTTTAGCACAAGAATACTCAATATCATACTTGCCAATGGGTCAACCCATAACCATCCCAGAAAATAGGCACTGATACCCGAAAGAATAGCAATAATGGAACCGAATAAATCGGTCAGTACATGTAGATAAGCCGCTTTGATATTGAGATTGTCATGATCACTTTTCAACATTATCCAAGCAACGAAAAGATTGACGAGTAATCCTAGCGATGCCACGCCAAGCATCGGTAATGCCATCATCTCGATGGGATTTTGCCAGCGTTGAATCGCTTCAACTAAAATCATCAATGCCACAACAATCAATGAGCCGCTATTAAGTAGGGCAATGTATCGTTGTTTTTGAGCGGATAGAAATAACGCTAACAAGGCTAAAAATAACGATAAGCTATCATTTGCCATGTGTCCCGCATCAGCCATGAGTGCCAAACTGTTAAACCAATAGCCGCCAACAAATTCGACAACCATAAAGCCGGTAATGATGGCAAAACTGAGTGCTAAGATTTTTTTATCTTGTGGAATATGCGCATGAGATGAATGGTCATGATGTTCATGAGAATGATGGTGAGACATATTGTTCCTTATTGTGTACTTGATTAACTTAGGGTAAAGTATAAAGTCCGTAGCAACTACAAGGTCAAGACTTGGTTTTAGAAAAATGAAAATTAACGAACTCAGCAAACAAAGCGGTATTCATTTAGAAACCATTCGGTATTATGAAAAAATGGGTTTAATGCCGGAGCCTAAACGGCTGGCAAATGGTTATCGAGATTATGATGAAGCCAGTTTGAAGCAATTAAAATTTATTAAAACCTGCCGAGCATTGGAGTTCACTCTTGCCGAAATTAAATTTTTTAATGAGATGAAAACGCAGCAATCTCAACATTGTGAAGTGGATAGTATGTTGGCAAAACATTTGGTTTCAGTCGAAGAAAAAATTGCCGAACTGACTGAAATTAAACATTTTCTACAAAGTTTAATTACCGAAGATGATCATCAAGCCGCAGATTGTAAAGCAATGGCCCAATTAAAAGCCTATTAAGTGCGGTCTAAAAAAGATCAAAAATCCGCACATTGATGTGCGGATTGGTCATTATTCAGGATCATCCGTAAACGCGTTGTTTCGGAATATCGGGACAAAGGTAGCGAGATAAAGCACAAACACAATGGCAATTAAAATAGCCGGAATCGTGATAAAAAACAGCTCGTCCACATACATCAAACAGGCTCGGGAAAGTGCCGCCGTGAAAAGACAAAGTACGGCAAGGCGGCAGAGTTTTGGGTAATCCAATTTCGTAAAGCCACTATGCCATAATCCTGCAGTGAGCCAAATCATCATCATACTGCCGAGAATGCCGCCGAGTGTCACCATG
>CBCSVJ010000366.1:0-1603 GCA_965143545.1 uncultured Haemophilus sp.
TGGACAAGTTCAAGTACCTTGTATTGAACGTAACGCCATTGCTTCAGTGAAAGCGATTAACGCCAGTCGTATGGCATTACGCCGAACCACGAATCCTCGCGTAACCTTGGATAAAGTGATCGAAACCATGTATGAAACAGGTAAAGACATGAATGCCAAATATCGCGAAACATCGAAAGGTGGCTTAGCGGTGAAAGTAGTGTGTTCTTAAGATTTAATTGATAATAAAAGAGTGGTCATTTTTGACCGCTCTTTTTTATTTTCCTTTTACATCAATAATCACCACTTCTGATTGAGATCCTAAGCGCATTGGGATGCCCCAAAAGCCGTAACCAGAAGTGACAAAAACATGTGGATTGCCAATTTTTTCATGACCATAATCCAAACGATACATCATTTTTGTGATTAAACTCGCGGGGAATACTTGCCCTTTATGCGCATGCCCTGAAACTTGAATATCAAGCGGGAGTGAAGCATGTTTTTCAATATCTGTTGGGCGGTGATCCAAGAGAATAGTCGGTAAGTTAGTATCCACCTGTTTTAGTAAGGTCTCGGTACTCGGTCTATCGTGAGCAAGATTATCGTTTCGTCCAATAAGCACCAATTCATTATTTAACGTTAATGTTTCATCTCTTAATACGGTAATACCTGCTTTGCGAATTTCTCGATCAATTCGATCTTGATCACCGAATAAGTCATGATTGCCTAGTGTGGCATAAACGCCCATTGGGGCCTTGAGTTTCGCTAAATGGGGTTGCATTTTTTCGGCTAAATAAGCATTGACGTTATCATCCATAATATCGCCAGGCAATAAAATGATATCCACCTTTTCCTGCTGCATAATATCAGCCAGTTTATCCAATTCTTTCCCACCAAATAATTTGCCTAAATGGAGATCGCTTGCCATACCAATTCGCAATGGTTTAATCGGTTTATCTAGTGTAATTTCATAATGGATAACACGTGTGACATAGGCGTTATACACACTTAAGGCAGTGATACCAATAAATAAAATCGGGTAAGCAATGCGTAAAGTGCGGTCGATTTTGGTGATGGATTTGGATTTTCGGAAAAGAAAATGAATACCTCCCACGGCAATACTCGCAAAGGCTGAAAAAAGGAGTAGTGCGAGCATTAAAGCAATAAGCCGAAATACCGTAAAAAGCTTTAAAAAATGGCAAATAACCAAGACATTAGGAAGCAAAAAACTGGTAAAAGTGATCGCCCGTCTTGTCTTTTGAGAGAGCGGTTTGTTAAGCCACCAAATCAGCGTTTTATTAAAAATATAAATCAGCAGTTGTAACAAAATAATAGCTGCCGTAAATATAAAGTAATAACGAGTTTCCATCTGCAATTCCTAAATAAAAGTGCGGTCGTTTTTGACCTGGTTTTGAAGTGTGGAATAATAAATTTCTCTGTTCCCAAAGGCAAATTTTTTCGCTAAAATGCGGCTCGTTTTAGTTAATTCAAGAAGGAAAATCCAATGTTCGGAAAAGGCGGTTTAGGCGGCTTAATGAAACAAGCCCAACAAATGCAAGAAAAAATGCAAAAAATGCAGGAAGAAATTGCCCAATTAGAAGTAACTGGCGAAAGCGGTGCGGGT
>CBCSVJ010000367.1:0-1601 GCA_965143545.1 uncultured Haemophilus sp.
GTCCTCTTTTTCTTTTAAAGATCTCTTATCAGGTGTAAAAACATTCGCCAACACGCAACCAGAATGGTATTGCGGTGGTGGCGTAGCTGAACCATTAATACGAATACCTAAGGTGGCAAGTGTGATGAATTTTCCATTAGAAAAAGGCGATAGTTTGCTACTTATTAATGTGCATTTAATTAATTTTGAATGGGGTATTTCCACTTATCAAACCCAGTTAGAGCAGCTATTTTCCTTTGTTGAAAATCATCAAGGTCCTATCATCATGTCTGGTGATTTTAATGCGTGGAATGAACGTCGTCTGAATTTAGTCAATAATTTGATACAAAAATATGGCTTAGATTCTGTGGCGCTCACTCAAGATGAGCGGGTTAGATTTTTAGGGTATCCACTGGATTATATTTTTACGCGAGGCGTAAAAGTGGTAAGTGCGACATCCGAAGTGGTTACTTCGTCAGATCATAATCCATTACTGATGAAATTCGAATTGGAATAAAGTGCGGTCAGATTTTTAGAAAAATTTAGGGCTAACGTAATGTTAGCCCTATGTATTAATTATTTAGTTTGGTTAATTAAGAATTGTGTTAATAAAGATACTGGACGACCCGTTGCACCTTTATTTGCACCTTGAAGCCAAGCTGTCCCCGCAATATCTAAATGTGCCCAAGTATATTTTTTCGTAAAATTAGAAAGGAATGTGCCAGCAGTAATTGCGCCTCCCCAGCGACCGCCGATATTGGCTAAATCAGCAAATGGAGATTTTAATTGCTCTTGATATTCTTCACTCAACGGTAATCGCCAAGCTTTATCAGTAGTTTGTTGTGCGGCTTGTAATAACTGTTCAGCCAAGGCATCATCAGTTGAAACTAAGCCGCTGTTATGTTGACCTAACGCCACCACGCAAGCACCTGTTAGGGTTGCGACATCAATCACATATTGCGGTTCAAAACGTTCTACATAGGTGAGCGCATCACAAAGTACTAAACGTCCTTCCGCATCTGTATTTAACACTTCTACGGTTAAACCGTTCATCGTGGTGAGAATATCCCCCGGGCGATAGGCATTGCCATCAGGTAAGTTTTCACATCCTGCTAATACGCCGATGACATTTAATGGCAGATTTAATTCAGCAATGGCTTTCATCGTACCGAAGACAGAAGCCGCACCGCACATATCGTATTTCATTTCATCCATATCTGCGGCAGGTTTTAAAGAAATACCGCCCGCATCAAAGGTTAAACCTTTACCCACTAACACGATTGGTTTTGCGTTTTTATCAGGCGCATTGTTGAAATGTAAAATAGACATATAAGCTGGGTTTTGTGAACCGCGAGATACAGCTAAATACGCATTCATGCCAAGTTTTGTCATGTCTTCTTCATCAATCACATCGAGGGAAAGTGCGGTTGATGTCTCAGCTAAATTTTTAGCTTGTTCTGCTAAATAAGACGGTGTGCAAATATTAGGTGGCATATTCGCGATATTACGCGCAGCTTTTACACCATTTGCAATGGCTTGTGCTTCTGCGATGGCTTGCTTAGCTTGTGCGTCATCGGTATTAAAAATGATTTCTTGAAGTGAGATAGCATCCGCTTTTTTGC
>CBCSVJ010000368.1:0-1600 GCA_965143545.1 uncultured Haemophilus sp.
GATTCGTTGGGCGAAAGGGGAGATTAAGGTCAAAGATCGTAAAAAACGCAGTTTTTACCTTTCAGCAGCTCGCAGCGAAATTTTTAATTTAGTTGTAGCAGAACGAATTGAACAAAACGTGGCAGATCAGGTTCTAAGAGACGATATTGTGCAATTAAACGGATCCCACAGTTGGTTTAAGGCTGTTGAAAATGAAGATTTAGCGGTCTTACAGCAACGTTTGAACGAGCAAGATATTTTGCTCACCGCGCCTTTAATTGGCGAAGAAAATTTATCTGCAAGTGCGGTCGAAAATAAAGTCGTTTTGGAACATCAGATTTTCCAAGAATTAATGAAACAAGAACGAATGAAAGCTGCTCGCCGCCCTTTATTAATGCAGGCAAAAGATTTCCATTGGACGTTTGTTGAAGAAGGATTGAAACTCTCATTTTATTTGCCGGCGGGGAGCTATGCCACTGCATTGGTGCGAGAGTTAGTGAATATTAAGGAAGAAGAATAATGCGAATTTTAGTCAGCAATGATGACGGTTTTCATGCCGAAGGGATTCAAGTTTTAGCAAAAGAATTACGAAAAATTGCCGATGTGGTGATTGTGGCGCCCGATCGTAATCGTAGCGCGGCATCAAGCTCATTAACGCTTGTTGAGCCACTTCGCCCGCGTCATTTAGACAGTGGTGATTATTGCGTAAATGGCACGCCGGCTGATTGTGTGCATTTGGCATTAAACGGTTTTTTATCTGGGCAAGTTGATCTCGTAGTATCTGGCATTAATGCAGGTTGTAACATGGGTGATGATACATTGTATTCAGGTACCTTGGCTGCTGCATTAGAAGGTCGCCATTTGGGATTGCCAGCCATTGCAGTTTCTTTAGATGGTCGTCTGCATTATGAAACAGCGGCTCGCGTGGTGTGTGATTTGATTCCCAAATTACATCCTCAATTATTGAATAAACGCGAAGTGATCAATATCAATGTGCCAGATTTGCCTTACGAAGAACTCAAAGGCATCAAAGTCTGTCATTTAGGCTATCGCTCATCCGCTGCGGAAGTAATTAAACAAGAAGATCCTCGTGGCGAAAATATTTATTGGATTGGACCATCAGGCTTGCCAGAATATGATGGTGAAGGTACAGATTTCCATGCGGTAAAAAATGGTTATGTCGCCATTACGCCAATTCAAGCGGATCTTACGGCTCATCAGTCAATTGCTGCTTTACAAGATTGGCTGGAAAGTGAATAATGTGCCGTTTTGAAACGAATTTTCCCTATTGAAGCAATAAAGGATAAGTGAATGAATATTTTTGGTGCGATGTATGATAAAACAATGCAATGGTCAAAACATCGCTTTGCCGTGTTTTGGTTATCCTTTGTGAGTTTTATTGAGGCCATTTTTTTCCCTGTTCCACCGGATGTAATGTTGATTCCGATGTCAATGTCAAAACCGAAAAGTGCATTTCGTTTTGCACTTTATACCACGATTGCTTCGGTTGTCGGTGGAATGATTGGTTATGCTATTGGTTACTATGCCTTTGATTGGGTACAAGGCTATATTCAACAATGGGGTTACCAAGCCGCTTGGGAGCAGGCCCTTGCGTGGTTTA
>CBCSVJ010000369.1:0-1580 GCA_965143545.1 uncultured Haemophilus sp.
CCAAATGGATAAAACGCAGCAAAAATTGACCGCACTTTCAGCGCGCTTAAAACAAAATCCGTTGCCTTATCGATTGCAAAAACAATCCCAATATTTAGCTCAGTTACAAGTGCGGTTAAATTTAGGGGCGAATCGTCAAGTCACGGAATGTCAAAATAAATTAGCAACATTGTGTGGCAAGTTAGATGGATTAAGTCCATTAAAAGTATTAGCCCGAGGATATTCCATCGCAGAAGATGCCAAAGGACATGCTATTGTGAGTGTGAAACAAGTCAAAACAGGCGACACCATTAAAACGAAGGTGGCAGATGGGGAAATAACCAGCCACGTTTGTTAATTTAAATAAATTTTTAATGTAAACCTATGATGAATAAGAAATCATCATAGGTTTTCTTTTTTTGTGACCGGCTTCAAAGTTTCGACAAAAAAATATAGGGTTCAGTTTTTTTTATTTTTTTATGGGAGTATTATGCGACCTCGATACTAGGAGAGTAATGATGTCAGAAATTCAACAGTTTAGTCAGCATGATATAGAAGTTCTTAATGAAGAAACTGTTTATAAAGGTTTTTTTACACTTAAGAAAGTACAGTTCAAACACAAGCTTTTTGCCGGTGGCGAAAGTGGTGTGGTAACACGAGAGTTGTTGGTAAAAGGTGCCGCCTCTGCCGTGATTGCTTACGATCCGAAAGAAGATTCGGTGGTTTTAGTGGAACAAGTACGTATTGGTGCATATCAACCAGGTTCTGCTCGTTCTCCTTGGTTATTAGAATTGATCGCCGGCATGGTCGAAGAGGGTGAACAACCTGAAGAAGTGGCTTTGCGTGAAAGTGAAGAGGAAGCGGGTGTATCAGTTCAAGACCTTACTCATTGTTTAAGTTTATGGGATAGCCAGGGCGGAGTAGTCTAGCGTATTCATCTGTTTGTCGGTCGAGTAGATAGCTCGCAAGCCAAGGGTATTCATGGTTTATCTGAAGAAAATGAAGACATCCGTGTTCATGTGGTGAAACGTGAGCAAGCCTATCAATGGATGTGTAATGGCAAAATTGATAATGGCATTGCAGTAATGGGCTTACAATGGCTTCAATTAAATTACGCCCAATTGCGGCAGCGCTGGCAATAGGAGTCCCATGAACAATAGATTTGAATACGAACCCGCGATTGAGATCGTCAAATTATTACAAATCACCGATCCTCATTTGTTTAAGGATACAAGCAAAGAGTTATTAGGTATCAACACGCACGAAAGCTTTTCTCAGGTGCTAAAAGAAATTCAGGCAGAGTCTTTTAATTATGATGTCGTGCTTGCGACAGGTGATTTGGTACAAGATAGTAGCGATGAAGGTTATCTACGATTTGTTGAAATGGTTAAACCGTTAAATAAGTCAGTATTTTGGCTTCCGGGTAACCATGATTTTCAACCCAAAATGGTCGAGCATTTAAGCCAACCGCCTATTAATGCGTCAAAACATTTACTTCTTGGAAAACATTGGCAAGTGATTTTGTTAGATAGCCAAGTTTCTGGTGTACCTCATGGCGAATTAAGTGCTTATCAGCTAGATTGGTTAAAAACAAAATTAGC
>CBCSVJ010000370.1:0-1567 GCA_965143545.1 uncultured Haemophilus sp.
CCTGAAGAATTAGAAGGTCGTTTTGTTATTGTGGTAGCAAACCTGGCTCCTCGCAAAATGAAATTCGGTGTGTCAGAAGGAATGATTCTTTCTGCTGGTACTGGCGGAAGTGATTTATTCTTACTTTCAGCTGATAGCGGTGTCACTGCCGGTATGCAAGTAAAATAATTTAATATTTAGGCGACTTCGGTCGCCTTTTTTATTGCCAAATAGAATCAAATACCCTACCATATCAATCAGATATTTATCACGCAAATTAAAAGGAATTCATTATGACAAACGAACTTATCTGCTATAAACAAATGCCGGTTTGGACAAAAGATAAATTACCTAAAATGTTCCAAGAAAAACACAATACAAAAGTGGGAACTTGGGGCAAGCTTACGGTATTAAAAGGTAAACTTAAGTTTTATGAGCTAACTGAAAATGGCGATGTCATTGCTGAACATATTTTCACCCCAGAAAGTGATATTCCATTTGTTGAGCCACAAGCCTGGCACCGAGTTGAAGCCCTTTCTGATGATTTAGAATGTACGCTTGGTTTCTATTGCACAAAAGAAGATTACTTCAGCAAAAAATATAATATGACTGCAACGCATGGTGATGTGGTTGATGCCGCTAAAATTATTAAACCTTGTAAAGTGTTAGATTTAGGCTGCGGACAAGGTCGTAACTCCCTTTATTTAAGTTTAAAAGGTTATGATGTGACTTCTTGGGATCACAACGAAAACAGCATTGCCTTCTTAAACGAAACCAAAGATAAAGAAAACTTGAATATCAAGACTGCAGTTTATGATATTAATACCGCCAATATTCAAGAAAACTACGACTTTATTGTATCAACCGTGGTATTTATGTTCTTAAATCGTGAGCGAATTCCTGCCATTATTAAGAATATGCAAGAACACACCAACCCTGGTGGTTACAACTTAATTGTAGCAGCGATGTCTACACCTGAGGTACCTTGTCCATTAGCGTTCTCATTTACGTTCTCTGAAGGTGAATTAAAAGAATACTACAAAGATTGGGAATTCTTAGAATACAACGAAAATATGGGCGAATTACATAAAACCGATGAAAACGGCAATCGTATTAAATTAAAATTTGCGACAATGTTAGCAAGAAAAAAATAATTCGCTAATTTAGAAAATAAAATGACCGCACTTTATCTATCAAGTGCGGTCATTTTTTATGGGATTTTAATTACTCTTCAATAGAACGTAATAACTCGTTGATACCTACTTTACCTAAAGTTTTTGCATCAACTTTTTTCACGATCACTGCACAGTATAAGCTGTATTTACCACATTTTGATGGGAGGCTACCAGAAACCACTACAGAACCAGCTGGTACACGACCATAGAACACTTCACCCGTTTCACGATCATAGATTTTAGTTGATTGACCGATGAATACGCCCATAGAGATCACACAACCATCTTCAACAATCACGCCTTCAACGACTTCAGAACGTGCACCGATAAAACAGTTATCACCGATAATAGTTGGGTTCGCTTGTAATGGCTCTAATACACCACCGATACCTACACCACCAGATAAGTGAACA
>CBCSVJ010000371.1:0-1565 GCA_965143545.1 uncultured Haemophilus sp.
CCATGACCGCTGGTTCTTAGACCGTATTGCGACTCATATTTTAGATTACGGTGATGAAGGTAAAGTGACGTTCTACGAAGGTAACTTCTCAGACTACGAAGAGTGGAAAAAGAAAACCTTAGGTGAAGCCGCAACACAACCACATCGTATTAAATATAAGCGTATTGCAAAATAAGAAATTAAAGTGCGGTCACTTTTGACCGCACTTTCCTTTTACATCTGGAGTGATTATGTTAGTTTATTTGCACATTGTTTGTGCATTTTTAAGTTTAGGATTATTAATTATCCGTGGGGGAATGCAATTAAGTGGGAAAAATTGGCGAGCGATTAAATTGCTAAAAATTTTACCGCACTTAGTTGATACACTTTTAATTGCAAGCGGCTTAACGATTTTCTTCTTGGTCGGTTATCAGTTACAAAGCTGGCTGGTCATGAAAATCATCATGCTTGTGCTTTATATCTTCTTCTCGGCTAAATATTTTAGTCGTAAAGCAGTCAATCCAAACAGTGCATTTCTGGCATTTGCCCTGTTAAGTTTCTTAGGTGCAATGTTCTTTGCTTACCAACCAAACTTTATGGAAGGCTAATCATGAAAAAATCCATCTTCAATTGAAGATGGATTTTTTGTCTTATCTTAACCACCAGCTAATTTTACTTTAAACCCTTTTTGTTCTAAAAGTTGTTTAAGTAAATCGCGTTTTTCGCCTTGAATCTCAATATTGCCGTCTTTAACTGAACCACCACAACCACAACGTTTTTTTAGTTCAGCGGCTAATTTTTTCAATTCATCATCAGATAAATCTAGCCCAGTAACTACTGAGACGCCCGCACCTTTTCGACCACTGGTCTGTTTTTGGATGCGAACCACACCATCACCTTTAGGGCGTTGTACCGGCTGCTTTTGCTCTTTAATTCGACCCACTTCGGTAGAATAAACTAAAGTACTCTCAGTCATATTACTCAATTGATGCATTAATTGAACGAAGCACTTCAGCTGGGTTTTCAGCTTGAGTAATTGGCCGACCAATCACTAAATAATCAGATCCCGAACGAATAGCTGCAGCAGGCGTCATCACACGACGTTGATCTCCAAAATCACTACCAATTGGACGAATCCCCGGTGTGACTAATTTAAAATCAGGGCCACAAGCATTACGTAAAATCTCCACTTCCTGTGGTGAACAAACGACGCCATCTAATCCCGCACGCTGTGTTAAATGTGCAAGACGTAAAACATGTTCAAGTGGTGAAGAGTTAATACCGATTTGTAATAAATCCAAATCCTCCATACTGGTCAATACGGTTACTGCAATTAATAACGGTGCATCTTTTCCATAAGGCTCGAGAATTTTCTTCGCCTCTTCCATCATTTTCAGACCACCGCTAGCATGGACATCAACCATCCATACCCCTAAATCAGCCGCCGAACGCACTGCTCTTGCCACAGTATTCGGAATATCATGAAATTTAAGATCGAGGAAAACATCAAATTGACGCTCGTGTAATTGCTTAACGAAATTTGTTCCCAATGTGGTAAACATTTCTTTACCCACTTTTAAGCGGCA
>CBCSVJ010000372.1:0-1540 GCA_965143545.1 uncultured Haemophilus sp.
TGCGGATTCAAGGTTGATTCTTGTAGACCTCCCACTATGTCTGGCTTTTCTGCACTTTCAGTTTTACTCTCAGCCTTTTCATTTAAAAGTGCGGTCATTTTTTCTTTAAATTTTTGGCTATTACCTTCAAATTCTGGCACTTTAAAGAATACGCCACGGCAAGACATTGGGAGGTTTAAGAATACATCTCGACCATCATCTGGCAATGAATCTAGCCAGACTTTTGTCGCATCCGGATCTTTAGAATAATGCCACATTAAACCAAAGCTCGTTACAGCGAGTATTGATGCAAATACGCGAAATCCAGTAGATGCAGTTTCAGCATCTGACCAGCCAAAGATAGCATAACCCAACAGACCTAATAGCCCCAACACGCCGAAAATCGCCCCTTTATAATGTAAGAGGGTTTCCCAATTTCGCCAGTCTGTCACAAGCCAAAAATCTGAAATGAGTAAAGGCTGTTTGTAGTAATGAATTTTCATTCGATGGAATAGCATCAACACCACAAAAAGTACGGACGCAAAATTCAATCCGCGTTGCCATTGACCGGTTATTGCAAACATAGCGCTAAACAATAAAACGAATAACGCAATCGCAAAAAAATATGTCCAACGATAGTGCGAATTGACGATAAAAATCACCGTCGCAATAAAAAATAAACTCAGAAAAATACTTGGAATCATAATAAATAAATTTGATTAAATGTTATTTAGCACTCTCAGCCACTAAACGCTGAATCAGCTTTAAATTGGCTGGGGGGAATTGCCCTGCATCAAGCTCACTTTGTTCAAGCCAAAAACCTTCCTGACCTTCTCGACCAAACGGCTCGCCAATCCATTCTGTGACCAAATAAAAACTAAAATCTAAAATTTTGGTTGGATATTCAAATTGAAAACGTTCGTACAGCTCAGCATTTAAAATATGAATGCCAATCTCTTCTTCCAATTCTCTTTTTAAGGCTTCTTCAGGGGTTTCACCTGCATCAACTTTGCCACCTGGAAATTCCAATGCCTGTGCAAAATCTTGCCCTTCTAAACGCTGGGTCAAATATAGCTGCCCAAATTCATTACGAATAATCCCTGCCGCAACTTGAATGATAGGCTTACTCATCGTTTTTCCTTATCTCGAAAGTAGAAAGAGCGGTCATTTTTAGCGGTGTTTTAAACACGCAAAAATTTAACCGCTCTTTACCTTAACTAAGCATATCGGGCTTTACTGCCGTGACAATGCTTGTATTTTTTACCTGACCCACAAGGACAAGGTTCATTACGTCCAATATGACGATCAGAATAGTCCTCACTTTGAGCTTGCTCTGTATTTTCATCTACAGGTTGATGAGTTAATGCTTCACGTTCAGCCATTTCCTGACGTGCACGTTCCGCTTCTTCAATCTCTTCCTGTGTACGGACTTTCACTCGAGTAAGTGTCGTAATCACATGATGTTTTAAAGAATCCAACATTTCAGTAAACATACGGAAAGATTCTTTTTTGTACTCTTGTTTTGGATCTTTTTGCGCATAACCGCGTAAATGGATACCTT
>CBCSVJ010000373.1:0-1540 GCA_965143545.1 uncultured Haemophilus sp.
TCCCTTTTTCATTTAATTTAATTTCAGCAAGCGCTTCTTGTTGTGTGCCTTGCGGAATAAAGATATCAGGTAAACCTAGTTGCAAAAGTGCGGTTGTTTTTCCATGAGAATTTAGCACTTCTGAAACAGCAGAACCTGCACCACCTTGAATTGCATTTTCTTCTAATGTCACAATGACATCATGGGTATTTGCTACTTCTAGAATACGAGCTTCATCAATTGGTTTCACAAAGCGCATATCGACAACAGTCGCATTGAGTTTTTCTGCCACAGATAAAGCAGCTGGTAAGAGTGTACCAAAATTCAGAATAGCGATTTTTTCACCTTGACGAACCATTTTTGAACGACCAATTTCTAATTCAGCAAGTGGGGTTAATTCTACGCCGATTGCATTTCCACGCGGATAACGTACCGCAGCAGGTTTACCACATTTATAACCGGTATAAAGCATTTGGCGGCATTCATTTTCATCACTTGGTGTCATAATGATTATATTCGGAATGCAGCGCATAAAACTTAAATCAAAAGCACCTTGGTGAGTCTGACCATCCGCTCCTACAATACCCGCTCGATCGATGGCAAAGAGAACAGGTAAGTTTTGAATGGCGACATCATGAATAAGCTGATCATAAGCACGTTGTAAGAAGGTAGAATAAATGGCTACAACAGGTTTATAACCACCGATTGCAAGGCCCGCAGCAAAAGTGACAGCATGTTGCTCAGCGATGGCTACATCAAAATATTGTTGTGGGAATCGTTCTGAAAATTCAACCATGCCAGAACCTTCACGCATTGCAGGTGTGATTCCCACTAATTTATCGTCTTGTTCTGCCATTTCACATAACCAATCGCCAAAGATTTTTGAATAGGTTGGTTTTGCATTTGATTTAGGAAGTTGGCCGCTTGTTGGGTCAAATTTGGGTACGCCATGGAAACCGATCGGGTCTTTTTCTGCAGGCTCGTAACCTTTTCCTTTTTTAGTTTTGATGTGTAAGAATTGCGGCCCTTTGAGATCGCGCATATTGCTTAAGGTGGCAATTAATTCATCAATATTATGCCCATCAATTGGTCCAATATAGTTAAAACCGAGCTCTTCAAAAAGCGTACTTTCTGGCGAGAACATCACGCCTTTCATGTGCTCTTCGGTTTTCTTCATAAAGTTTTTAACGGTCGGTACTTTATCTAAGATTTTTTTACTGCCATCACGAACCGTTGAATATAATGAACCAGAGAAAATGCGAGCAAGGTGATTATTCAATGCCCCCACATTTTCAGAAATAGACATTTCATTGTCATTTAAAATGACCAACATATCAGTATGCAAAGAACCCGCATGGTTTAAGGCTTCAAATGCCATCCCCGCAGTGATAGCACCGTCACCAATCACACAAACGGTTTTTCGACCTGCATTTTCACGTTCTGCCGCAACAGCAATACCTAGTCCTGCACTGATTGAAGTGGAAGAGTGTCCAACACTTAATACATCAAACTCACTTTCTTCACGCCAAGGGAAAGGATGAATACCGCCTTTTTGGCGAAT
>CBCSVJ010000374.1:0-1538 GCA_965143545.1 uncultured Haemophilus sp.
GGTTTTAAGAAAAAAGTGCGGTGAATATTTTCAATATTTTAGACATAAAAAAAGGTGGAAAAATCCACCGCTCTTTTTTATTCATGAATGTTGATTATTCAACTGTTAAAGTACGACAAACGTTAGTTGTACCTTCTGACTCATCACCTTGTGTTAATAAAACAACATCACCAGAAACTAAATAACCTTTTTCTTTTAATAGGTTAATCGCTGCTTTTGCACCCGCAGAGCTACGAGATTCACCATCAAAATGAACTGGTGTCACACCGCGGTATAATGCACAACGGTTTAATGTTTCTTGAACACGAGAAACTGCAAAGATTGGTAAACCTGAGCTGATACGTGACATTAATAATGGTGTACGACCAGAGTGGCTTAAGGTAATGATTGCTGCAATACCGCTTAAGTGATTTGCAGCGTACATTGCAGACATCGCTACAGATTCTTCAATATCTCTGAACTCACGATCTAAACGGTGTTTAGAAATATTGATGCTTGGCATTTTTTCTGCACCTAAACATACGCGAGCCATTGTCGCCACAGTCTCAGCTGGATATTGACCTGCTGCAGTTTCTGCTGAAAGCATTACCGCGTCAGTACCATCTAATACCGCATTTGCCACGTCCATCACTTCTGCACGAGTTGGCATTGGGTTGCTGATCATTGATTCCATCATTTGAGTTGCAGTAATAACCGCACGGTTTAATTGACGTGAACGACGAATTAATTTTTTCTGTACGCCAACTAATTCTGGGTCACCAATTTCAACACCTAAGTCACCACGCGCAACCATGATGACATCAGAAGCGAGGATAATATCATCCATTGCTGCTTCATCAACAACCGTTTCAGCACGTTCAACTTTAGCAACGATTTTCGCGTCTAAACCTGCTTGTTTTGCTAATTCACGCGCATAGTTTAAATCTGCACTTGAACGAGGGAAAGATACAGCTAAGTAATCTACACCGATACGTGCAGCTGTGATGATATCTGCTTTATCTTTTTCAGTTAATGCATCTGCAGATAAACCACCGCCTAATTTGTTGATCCCTTTATTGTTTGATAATGGACCACCAACTGTCACTTCAGTAAATACTTTTGCACCATCAGTAGAAAGCACTTTTAATTGAACACGGCCGTCATCTAATAAAAGAATATCGCCAGGAACAACATCTTGTGGAAGAGTTTTATAGTCTAAACCAACAGCTTCTTGATTACCCTCACCTTTTGGTAATTCCGCATCAAGAATAAATTTATCACCAACATTTAAGAAAATTTTGCCGTCTTTAAAAGTAGAAACACGAATTTTAGGGCCTTGTAAGTCACCTAAAATTGCCACGGTTTTACCTAATTTTTTCGCGATTGAACGAACACGCTCTGCACGGCCGATATGATCATCTGGTGTACCGTGAGAAAAGTTCATACGTACAACATTAGCGCCTGCTGCGATAATTTTTTCAAGATTGTTATCGCGGTCTGTAGCTGGACCCATTGTACATACAATCTTCGTTCTTCTTAATTTTCTAGACATTATCTAA
>CBCSVJ010000375.1:0-1533 GCA_965143545.1 uncultured Haemophilus sp.
GGTAGTCATGTTCGTCGTGGACAGGCATTATTTGAAATTGCGACGCAAGAATCTGGTCCACAAGGTCTTGTGATTGAAACGGTCGCAGCATTAGATAAACCGTTAGATCAGTTACAAAAAATTACGGAGAAAGACTTGCTTGGTATCTATCGTGACAGCTTAAAAACCATGGGATTACCAATGTTTAACAGCGGGCCATTGCAAGATTAATTAATCTTACCAAAAACAAAAGTGCGGTGAAATTTCACCGCACTTTTTTATTTTCTCTTTCGATTAAAGAATATGTTGATATTGTTCTAACATTTCTTTTGGCCATACGCTTGATTGTACTTCACCAATGTGTTTTTTGTGAAGTAAAAGCATCGCCATACGAGATTGACCAATACCACCACCGATAGTGAGAGGTAATTTGCCGTTTAATAAATCTTGGTGCCAATCCATTTTTAAGCGATCTTCATCACCGGTTAAACCAACTTGTAAACGTAACGCGGATTCATCCACACGAATACCCATTGAAGAAAGCTCAAACGCTTTACCTAACTCAGCGTTCCACACCAAAATATCACCGTTTAAACCTTTGTAGCCGTTTTCAGATTCTGTTGTCCAGTCATCGTAGTCTGGTGCACGACCATCATGCGGTTTACCGTCTGATAATTTGCCGCCGATACCAATTAAGAACACAGCGCCATATTCTTTACAAATGGCGTTTTCACGCTCTTTGCTTGAAAGATCAGGGTAGCGTTTCACTAAATCTTCGCTGTGAACGAAGGTGATTTCTTTCGGTAAGCTGGATGGAATGTCAAAGCGAGCTTCTACCGCTAATTCAGTTAAACGGATTGCACGATAGATAGAACGTACCGTTTCTTTTAAATAAGCAAAGTTACGGCGACCTTCAGGAATCACTTTTTCCCAGTCCCATTGGTCTACATAAACTGAGTGAGTTTGATCCAATGAATCTTCATCTGGACGTAATGCTTTCATATGAACAAATAAGCCTTCACCTTCTTTAAAGTGGAAACGTGCGAGAGTATGTCGTTTCCATTTAGCCAATGAGTGAACGACTTCATAAACGGCGTTTGGGATACATTTCACGTTTACTTGAACAGCTTTCTCAATGCCTGATAAGTTATCTTGCATACCGTTGCCAACTTCACTAAGGATTGGACCTTGTACTTCGATAATGCCAAGTTGTTCAATCAAGTTTTGAGTAAAGGTGTTCTTCACAAAGCTAATTTCTTGTTGTTGTAAAATAAACGTCTTTTTCATATTTATCCTTCTTTTTATAATAACTGGTAAGATTTGTTGTGCATTATTCAATAAAATGACAAATTATTTCAAGTAATTTCTTTACATTGTTTTAAATGTTGAATATTATCAAAAATAAATAAGATATTTTGAAAAAGATCTAATAAGGAGTGTTTTATGAACAATATCGATACACTTGATCGCCAAATTCTCCGTGTACTGACTAAAGATGCTCGTACACCTTATGCAGAAATGGCCAAAAACTTTGGCGTAAGCCCAGGTACAATT
>CBCSVJ010000376.1:0-1533 GCA_965143545.1 uncultured Haemophilus sp.
CGAATTCCAATTACCGTTACGTTTAACGCAAGCAGAGCAGCGTACGGGAAAATTGTCGGATGAAAATATTCAGGCAATGAAAAAACAATTCTTAGCGAAATTGGCAGAGTCTGATGCCTTTGATACCTTGTTCAAACAAGCAGTAGCCAGTACAGTGAGCTCACGTCGCTATGAAATGTTAGTATCCGATGAGATGTCCGATCCTGACGAAGTGCGGTCAATTTTAGAAGAGGAACAAGGTGTATTAATGCAGGACAATAACTGCAAATTGCTTTACACCGAAAATCCGCTCCGCATTTATGCTAATGGCGAATGGTTGGATGAAGTGAATGTTATTGAAGTAGAAGTGTTGAAACGTCTTTCCGATGGTGAAGCGCTAGATTGGGCATTCTTAAATAATTTAGTGAATGATGCAGAAGATCCTGAAAGCACGATGGAATTATTGCTCGATTCGATTTGTAACTGGCTAGATGATGGTTGGGTGTTGATTGAATAATGTCTGAAAACATTTACTCCGTTTCCCAACTGAACAGCGCAGCCCGCCAAATGTTGGAAGGGAATTTTTCACAGATTTGGCTTACAGGGGAGATTTCTAATTTCACTCAACCTGTGTCAGGGCATTGGTATTTAACGCTAAAAGATGAAAATGCCCAAGTTCGCTGTGCGATGTTCCGCATGAAAAATTTGCGGGTGGGATTTCGTCCGCAAAACGGCATGCAAGTCTTAGTGCGAGCGAATGTCAGTTTATATGAGCCTCGCGGTGATTATCAGCTGATTATTGAATCCATGCACCCTGCTGGCGAAGGATTGTTGCAACAGCAATTTGAAGCACTCAAAATGAAATTGGCGGCTGAGGGGTTGTTTGCACAAAACTTGAAGAAAAGCTTGCCGGCTTTTGCTAAAGCCGTAGGTATTGTGACCTCTTCGACTGGTGCAGCTTTACAAGATATTCTACATATTTTGGCTCGCCGAGATCCCAGTTTAAAAGTGGTGATTTATCCAACGGCAGTGCAAGGAAAAGAAGCAACGGCTGAAATCGTCCAAATGATTGATCTCGCTAATGCGCGTCAAGAAGTGGATGTATTGATTGTCGGCCGTGGTGGTGGTTCTTTAGAAGATCTTTGGTGCTTTAATGAAGAAGAAGTCGCACGTGCGATTTTCCGTTCAAATTTACCGATTATCAGTGCAGTCGGTCATGAAACAGATGTCACCATCGCAGATTTTGTGGCAGATTTACGCGCGCCGACACCCTCTGCAGCGGCGGAGTTAGTGAGTCGCAATCAGCAGGAATTACTACAACAGTTAGCCTATAAACAACAGCGCTTAGAGATGGCGTTGGATCGTATTTTTAGTCATCAACAACAACGTTTACAACAGTTACGTTTACGCCTGCAAAACCAACATCCACAAAATCAATTGTTGATGCAAAAAGCTAGAACGGAGCAATTACATCATCGTTTGGTCTTGGCGATGCAACGTCAAATGGATAAAACGCAGCAAAAATTGACCGCACTTTCAGCGCGCTTAAAACAA
>CBCSVJ010000377.1:0-1525 GCA_965143545.1 uncultured Haemophilus sp.
TAGAAGCGGCTACATCTTTCATCACAGCGGCATCGTATTGTAATGGACCGTCGATTAATAAATCAGGACGTTTTTCTTGTGCAATACGGGTAGATTCTTTCACTTTCTCTACAGATTGACCTGAACCAGAAGTACCGGTTGAGTAAGAAAGCATTGCGACTTTCGGATTTAAACCAAATGCTTTTGCCGATTCAGCGGATTGAATTGCGATTTCAGCCAGTTGTTCAGCGGTTGGCTCTGGGTTTACTGCACAGTCACCATACACTAATACTTGGTCTGGTAATAACATGAAGAATACAGACGAGATAATTGAGCTACCAGGTGCTGTTTTAATAATTTGCATCGGTGGACGAATGGTATTTGCAGTGGTGTGAACGGCACCAGAGACTAAACCATCTACTTCGCCCGCTTCTAACATCATCGTACCTAATACAACGGTGTCTTCTAATTGTGCACGTGCTTGTTCTTCGGTTAAACCTTTAGATTTACGTAATTCCACTAAACGAGCAACGTAGTTTTCACGTACGTCAGCTGGGTTGATGATCGTTACATCAGCACCTAAAGTCACGCCTTGTTCGGCAGCAACTTTTTTCACAGATTCTGGATCTGCTAATAATACCGATTTTGCGATACCACGTTCAGCACAGATAGCTGCTGCTTTAACAGTACGAGGTTCGTCACCTTCTGGTAATACGATAGTTTTGCCCGCTTTACGTGCTAAGTCAGTTAATTTGAAACGGAATGCAGCTGGAGAAATACGTGCTTCACGAGCAAGTGGTGCAGAGATTGCTGCAGCTAATGCTTGTGCATCTAAAGCCTTAATTTTGCCTGCTTGTGCACCAAATACACCTAAGATATCAGCGTTGTTCACACCGCCAAATTCTGAAGCAACAGCTTCTACTAATGTGCCTTCTTCATTGTTTGCTACTAAGATGATTTGTGCATCTAAGGTTTGCGCAATCGCAAAGTTTAAGCTATTGGCAAAAGGCGCTTGAGCTGAAGGTTGAACACCTTTAACAACCACTAAATTTGCATTTAATGCTTGGAAATCAGCCACGATTTTTTCTAACAACACGTCTTTTTGATTATTTGCGATTAATGCTTGAGCGGCTTTTACATCTTCTACTGCATTGAATACGACAGCGCCTGTTGTTTTAGCTGCGTCTAGTGCTGCTGCTAAATTTGCTTCTGCGCTAGTTGGAATAAGAATAACTGCTTTAGTCATTTTGATATACCTTTTAATGAATGAAAAAACCTGCTGATTTCTCAGCAGGTTTGCAGGAAGTTGATTAGCCCGCTAAACGTGCTGTATCTTGTGCAATTACTAATTCTTCATTGGTTGGAAGAACGATCGCTTTGAATGCAGAGTCATCAGCAGTGATCACGCCTGATTTACCAAAGCGAGCAGCAAGGTTGCGTTCTTTGTCTAATTTGATGCCGAATAATTTTAAGTGGCCTAACGCTAATTCACGAACGTGAGCAGAGTTTTCACCAATACCACCTGTAAATGCGATGGCATCTAAGT
>CBCSVJ010000378.1:0-1519 GCA_965143545.1 uncultured Haemophilus sp.
TTTGGAACAGAGATCGCAAAAATAAAATTTTTTATTGGTGAAATTTGAAGTAAAATGGGCAACCTTAAGTTGTTAAGTACTAACACACAAAACATATCCATTCTATTAAGTCGTAGCGGAGTAGCAAATGAGCTTGAGCGGAAAGCGTATTGTTGTCGGGATTACAGGGGGCATCGCCGCCTATAAAACCATTGAGTTTATTCGTTTATTACGCAAATCTAACGCAGAAGTTCGAGTGGCTTTAACACCCGCTGCCGCTGAATTTGTCACGCCTTTAACGCTACAAGCCATTTCGGGTAATGCGGTTTCTCAATCTTTACTTGATCCTCAAGCTGAATTAGCCATGGGGCATATTGAGCTGGCCAAATGGGCTGATGCGATTGTGATTGCGCCGGCTAGCGCCGATTTTATTGCGCGTTTAACCGTTGGAATGGCAAATGATTTACTCAGTACGATTTGTCTCGCGACAAGTGCACCTATTATGCTCGCACCGGCTATGAATCAGCAAATGTATCGCCAGGCAATTACACAACAAAATTTGACCGCCCTTTCTGCGCGAGGTATTCATTTTGTTGGGCCAAATAGTGGTTTTCAAGCTTGTGGCGATGTGGGTGCAGGTAGAATGTCCGAGCCCCCTGAAATTTTTGAATCACTTCAATCACTTTTTGCCGTTTACCAAGATTTAGCTGATTTAAGCGTCACTATTACAGCAGGTCCGACGCGTGAAGCTATCGATCCGGTTCGTTATATTTCTAATCACAGTTCAGGCAAAATGGGCTTTGCGATTGCCGAGGCTTTTGCAAAGCGCGGGGCTAATGTCACCTTAATTGCGGGGCCTGTTAATCTGGCTACACCGAAAAATGTTCATCGTATTGATGTGACAACCGCCCATGAAATGTGGCAAGCCTCCCTTGAAAGTGCGGTCAAAAATAGCATCTTTATTGGTTGTGCTGCTGTGGCTGATTATCGAGTAGCGGAAGTCGCTGATCAAAAAATTAAGAAAACCAATGATAACGATGAGCTTTCTCTTAAATTGGTGAAAAATCCAGATATTATCGCGAGTGTGGCAAGTTTAGAAAAAGATCGTCCGTTTGTTGTGGGCTTTGCTGCTGAAACGCAAAATGTCGCTGAGTATGCGAAGAGCAAACTTCAACGCAAAAATTTAGATATGATTTGTGCCAATGATGTATCGGGTGGGCAAGTATTCGGACAAGATCAAAATGCGTTGCAGATCTTTTGGAAAACAGGTGAAAAAGCGTTGCCGTTAGCTGATAAAAATAAATTGGCAGAAGCGTTGGTCACTGAAATTGTTGAGCATTATCACAAATAAAATACGTTCAAAATTCGTTGGATTTTGTGACCGCACTTTTGTATGACAGATTTCTTTTAAAGGATAAATAAGCATGAAAAAAATTGATGTAAAAATTTTAGATAGCCGTATTGGCAACGAATTTCCTTTACCAACCTATGCAACCGAAGGTTCTGCAGGTTTGGATTTACGTGCATTGCTTGAAGAGGG